>JBJOII010000017.1:0-48353 GCA_046047235.1 Verrucomicrobiota bacterium
GTCTTCCGACGCGGACGGCTCCTTCCTGCTCGGTCACGGTTGGTGGTTGGTGTATCCGGCGGGCTGGATTCAACCCTGTTGCTGGTGTTGCTTCGGGAGCTGAGTGAGAGGTGGCATTGGGTTTTGCACGTGGCCCACTTCAATCATCAGTTGCGCGGGCGTGCGAGTGTCGATGACGAGCGTTTTGTGCGGTCCCTGGCCAGGCGGATGGGATTGTCTTTTTTTCGTGGGGGGGTCGCCGTGGCTGGTGAAGCGGAGCGGAGGAAGGTTTCCGTGGAGGTTGCGGCCCGGGACTGTCGGCATTCTTTCCTGGCTGGTGTGGCGCATCAGGTCGGGGCGAAGCGTGTGGTGTTGGCTCATCACGCGGATGACCAGGCTGAGCTTCTATTGATCCGTTTGCTCCGGGGTAGTGGCGTTTCCGGTCTAGGGGGCATGCGTTGGCAGTCGGCTTCCCCGGTCGACAAGAAAGTTCGGCTGGTGCGTCCCCTATTGGGGTTTTCAAGAGCCGAGCTGGAGGGTGAGGCCCGAGGTCGACACCTACGCTGGAGGGAGGATGCCAGTAACAATGAGCTGGAGCCCCTGCGGAATCGGGTTCGGCTGCTTCTGATGCCGCGATTCAGGGAGGTGGCCCAAGGGGAGGTCTTGGGGGTGTTAGGCAGGACGATGGAGGTGTTGCGTGATGAATCGGATTTCATTGCTGGCGAGCTGGGTCTCTGGCGGGAGCGCGTTAGGGAACTGGGGTGGGGGAGAGTTCCGACAGCCATTCAGCGGAGGTTGGTTGTCGAGCAACTGATTCGGGCGGAGGTGGCGCCGGAGTTTGATTTAGTAGAGCGGCTGAGGTTGGAACCTGGGAAGATTTGGTCGGTCGGGGTGGACAGGGGGGTTGTATTGGAATCGTCGGGTGAACTCGTGCTTAAGCGGAATCAGAAGGTGGCATTTCGGGCGGATCGGCAGCGGTTTGTCCTGACGGGGTCGCGCGGTCGACTGGATTTAGGGCCTCGCTCTGTCCGGTGGAGAGTTGAGGCGACTGCGGGTGGGGGGGATTGGCGGTCTTATGTCAGGTCGGGGCGTGAGGTTTTTGATGCCGACCGGGTGGGGGAAGGCGTTGTATTGAGGTATTGGGTTCCGGGAGACCGGTTTGCCCCGATTGGACTGGGTGCTTCGGCCAGACTGCAGGATTTGTTTGTTTCCGCAAAAGTTCCTGCTCGATTACGCCGATCTATGTTGGTTGCGCAGTCTGATGGCGGAGTGATCTTTTGGGTAGAGGGGTTGCGGATTGGGGAATGGGGGCGAGTGACTCAATCCACCAGGCGCCTGTTGATCTGGGAGCCCGATTTGTCTCCTTCAGGTGGATGTTAGCTGAGCTAACCACCTCGGTCCTAGGGCCTTAACGAATTCGGATAATGGTCGGTTGCGTGTGGTGACGGTAGGTGATACGTTTTTGCAAATTCTTGCTGTTGAATGGCTGATAATCGAACAGGTCCTAATGGAAGGGGAGATCGGCGTCCGCCCGAGCTTCGCGTGCCGCCGCGTACATGGTTAATCTGGATCGCCATCCTGGCGATGATTCCGATCCTCTGGAGGTTTCACGAGCAGACGGGTGTTGCTACTGAAACGCTTAAGTACGAGAAGTTTATCCAGTTGGTGAAGGACAATAAGATCACCAAGGGCGTCATCCATTACAGTCCCCAGTCGGACAAGATTCACGAGATTGAAGGCGAGTATAAGGAGAGTGAGACAAGCGAAGCCAAGCCTTTCCGGATTAAGACGAGGTTATTGGAGAGTGTTGAGGAGCAGATGCTGAGCTCCGGGAAGTTTGAGACTGATGAGCCGAACACACTACTGCTGGGGATTTTGTATTCACTCTTGCCGTTTGTTTTACTCGCGCTGTTGATTTGGTTTTTTCTCGTGCGGCAGATTCGCATGGCGGGCAAGGGGGCGCTGAGTTTTGGCAAGAGTAAGGCGCGGATGCTGACTCGGGATCGCAACAAGACGACCTTTAAGGATGTGGCGGGGATTGAGGAAGCGAAGGAGGAGGTTGAGGAGTTGGTGGATTTCCTGAAGGACCCCAAGAAATTCCAGAAGCTTGGTGGGCGCATACCGAAAGGCATTCTGATGGTGGGGGCGCCTGGAACCGGCAAGACCTTGCTGGCGAAGGCCATTGCTGGGGAGGCGGATGCTTCCTTTTTCAGCATCAGCGGTTCGGATTTCGTGGAGATGTTTGTGGGGGTAGGTGCGAGCCGGGTGCGCGACATGTTTGAGCAGGCACGCAAGAGCACGCCATGTTTGATCTTCATCGATGAGATTGATGCTGTGGGTCGCAGTCGAGGTCATGGGTTGGGTGGTGGCAATGACGAGCGGGAACAGACCTTGAATGCGCTGCTGGTGGAGATGGACGGTTTTGACACACAGGAGGGCATCATCATCATTGCCGCGACCAATCGTCCGGATGTTTTGGATCCGGCGTTGCTGAGGCCGGGGCGGTTTGATCGTCAGATTACCGTGAACCTGCCGGACGTGCGGGGCCGGGAGGCGATTTTGAATGTGCATGCCCGCAACGTGAAGCTGGATGTGGGTGTGGATTTGGCGGTGATCGCCCGCGGTACTCCGGGTTATTCAGGGGCTGAGCTGGCGAACCTGCTGAATGAGGCTGCGTTGCTGGCGGCCCGGTTGGGCAAGAAAGCCATTGGGATGCACGAGCTTGAGGAGGCACGGGACAAAGTGCGATGGGGTCGCGAGCGTCGTAGTTTGGCGATGACGGACCAAGACAAGAAGATTACGGCCTGGCACGAGGCGGGTCATGCCTTGGTCAACGTTGTGTTGGAGCACACTCATCCTTTGCACAAGGTGACCATTATTCCCCGGGGGCAGGCATTGGGGTCCACGATGTCTCTGCCAAAGGAAGACGTGTTTAACCGCCGTCGCAAGGAGATGCTGGACATGCTGGCGATGGTGATGGGTGGCCGCATTGCCGAGGAGATTGTGAGCGGGGATATTTCTACCGGGGCATCGGGTGACATCCAGCAGGCGACTCAACTGGCGCGGGCGATGGTTTGTCAGTGGGGCATGAGCGACAAGCTTGGCATGGTGCAATATGGGGACAACAACGAGTATGTTTTCCTTGGGCGGGAGATGATTCGGAGCAAGGACTACAGCGAGCAGACGGCCCGGGAGATTGATGCGGAGGTTCGGGGTTTGATTGACGAGGCTTACCGGCGTGCTCAGGGCATTATTGATGAGCATCGGGACAAGCTGGAGTTGCTGGCCCAGGCCTTGCTCGATCACGAGACTCTGGATGGTCCGCAAGTGGAGGAGATTGTGCGCACGGGTCGGTTTACGCCTCCGCCTTCGGGCGACGACGGTTCTGCCAAGGCGACCACGGGTGACGAGGTTGCGATGACGGGTGCGAAGCGGTCAACGCCACCCCCGCTGGACTCTGGTTTGGGTCAGCCGGCTCCGGCTCCGGTATAGCTGCGCAGAGGAGGGGCTTACCGTCTCGTTTCTTCTTGGATATCTGTGATCAAGCGTTGTGATTTCTTGCATTCCAGGCTGGGGCGTCGGTGGTGTTGTATCCTGATCTGAGAGATGAGGACCCCGATTTTGCCTGAAGGTTTTGTGATTGCGCCGTCGTTACTGGCGGCGGATCCGGCTCGGATGGGCCATGACGCGGAGCGGGTTGAGCGGGCCGGGGCGCACTGTCTTCATCTGGACATCATGGACGGCAATTTTGTGCCGAACATTTCCTTTGGGCCTGCGGTGGTGAAGGCGTTACGGGGCCGGGTGAAGATGTTTTTCGATGTGCACTTGATGTGCACGCGGCCTGAGATTTTGTTGGAGCCTTTCAAGAAGGCTGGTGCTGACCAGATCACAGTGCATGTGGAGCTGGGTGACAAGGTGGGGTCGTTACTTTGGAAGGTTCGTTCTTTGGGGTGCAAGGTGGGGTTGGCGGTGAATCCGCCGACTTCGATGCAGCAGGTTGAGCCGTATCTTTCGCAGATCGACATGCTGTTGGTGATGACTGTGAACCCCGGCTTCGGGGGGCAGTCCTTCATTGGAGAGACACTACCCAAGATACAGCATGCGGCTGCGCGGCGAAGGACCCTTGGGAGGGATTTCCGCATCTGTGTGGACGGCGGGGTGGATGCTGTGACCGCGCGGGAGTGCGCTCGAGCCGGGGCTGACATGTTTGTTTGCGGTACGTCAGTGTTCCGTCACCCGAATCTGCGGGCGGCGATGCAGCGGATACAAAAGGGGATTGAACGAGGGGCGAATCAGGGGCGGTCCGCGGTGTCTGCCGATTACGAATTCTCGTTTTGATCTGCCGTTTCGCTGCCGGCGAGTGTGACTACGATGGCGCGTTCGGGGTTCAGGTAGAGTTTGGCGACTTCCTTGACTTCCTGAAGTGTGACGGACTGGTAGCGGGCGTCCTCAGTGTGGGAGAAGGTGAAGCCGAGTCCGTATAGTTCATCGAGAGCGAGGCCGAGGGCGAGGTGTCCGATGTCCTGCCTGCCGATCTTCTTTTGGCCGAGGATCTTGGCTTTGACGCGTTCGAGTTCCTGCTTGGTGAGGCCATTACGGGCGAGGTTTGCGGCTTCCTTCAGGATTTCCTTTTCGACCTTGGCGGCTTTTTCGGGGGATGTTCCGGCGTAGAAGGCGAAGTAACCCGGTTGCAAGCCCGCGAACTGCTGTGCTCCGACGTAATAGGCGAGACCGAGTTTATCGCGGATACGGAGGAAGAGCCGTGAGCCGAGATCGCTGCAGGCTTCCTGGATGATTTCGAGGGGGTAGCGGTGTTCGTGCTTGAGGGTTGTTCCGGGGAATCCGACGACCACGACAGCCTGACGTTTCTTGCGGGTTTCGAGGAAGTGCTGGATGCCCGGTTTAGCGTGGTGGTGGGGTGGGTTTTTGGGTGCTGGAGCCGGGGTGGATTTGCCGTCCATGGGTTTCAGGGCTTTTTCCACGGCCTTGCAGACCTGATCCATGGTGATATCTCCGGCGACAGCGAGCACCGAGTGGTTGGGGTGCAACCAGTCTTTGAGTGCCGCGCGAAGGTGGTTGGGGGTTAGGGCTTTGACAGAGTTGGTTTTGCCGAGGGCGTCCAGGCCATATCCGGAGGCGCCAAACATTTTTTCACGGAGGAGGCGGACCGCGCTTTTTAGCAACTGATCTTCCCGGGCCCGGATAGCGGCAAGCTGTACTTCCTGTTCCCTTTTGACTTCTGGAGCGGGGAATTTCGGGTTGAGGAGGACGTCGGCAAGCAGGCTGACCCCCAGCTGGAAATCTTGTTTCAGCACCTCCAACTGGACGCCGAAGCTGTTATTGGCCCCGTAGGTTTCGAGGTGTCCTCCGACGGACTCGATTTCGAGGGCGATTTGTTTGGCTGAGCGGGTGCGCGTTCCCTTGAGCAGGCAACGGGTCATGAGGTGGGTGATCCCGTTGTTTTCGGGGGATTCACGCAGGACACCGCCGAGGGTGACCCACCGGAGGTCTACGAACGGGAGGCGGTGATCCTCCTTGACGACGACCCTAAGTCCGTTGGAAAGGGTGGCGAGTTGGGGGGCTTGGGTTTCGTGCCGGGAGTGCGTGTGTTGCTGGGCGGGTTTGGAGCCTGTGGGGAGGAGAGCGTAGTGGGTTAGGCCATCCTGCCGGAGGTGGGTTTGAGCGACGCGCTGGATATCTTCGGCCGTGGTGGCGAGGAGGTGCTGGAGGTATTTCTCTGAGAAGTTGAAGTCATCGGCCATGAGCCAGCTGCCTCCGAGGTCCTGGGCCTGGCCTTGCATGGTCTTTCGGGTGGACAACGCGGAGGCCATGAACAGTTTCTTGGCCTTGGCGAGCTCGTTGCGGGGGACGGGCTTCTGCTGCAGGAACTCCACTTCGGCGAGCAGGGCTTTCGTGGCCTTGGCGTGCTGGGGGCCATCAATGATGGCACTTAAGCCGAGGATACCGGAGAGACCAGGGCTATAGGTCCAGGCGTCGGCGGAGTGTACCAACCCTAGTTTTTCGCGGATTTTCTGGTAGAGGCGTGAGCTGCGTCCGGCTCCGAGCAATGTGGTGAGGATATCCAGCGGAGGGGCATCGGCGTGACGGGGGTCGGGGATGTGCCAGCTCAGGTGCATGTGTCCCAGGGCGATGGTTGCCTCTTCGATGCGCTCGCGGGCGGAGGTTTGTCTGGGTTCAAGGGGAAGGAAGGTGGGGGGCAGGCTGACTGGGCGGGCGTCGGCGAAGGCTTGTGAGATTTGGTCGATGACCTGGGCTTCCTGCACATCGCCGACGACGACAAAGAAGAGATTATTTGGGGCGTAGCGATGTTGGTAGTAATCCTGGATATCTTCGGCGGTGAGTTGTTCGAAGAGTTCCCGGTGGCCGATGATGGGGTGTCGGCAGGGGCTGTGCGCGAAGGCTGTTTCGAAGAGGCGTCGGCTGGCGCGGTGTCCGGGATCGTCGTGGCCCATGTCCATTTCGCGGCGGATGACATCCAGTTCGCTCACCAGTTCGTCTGCGGGCAGGGTGGCGTGTTGCATGATGTCGGCGAGGACATCAATGGCGGTGGATGCGCCGGTTTCGGGGGTGTTGATCCAGTAGACTGTGCGGTCGTAGGAGGTATAGGCATTGAAGTAGCCGCCGGCTTCGGTGACTTCCTGATCGAGTCTGGGGCCGGTGCGTTTCCTGGTGCCTTTGAACAGCATGTGTTCCAGAACGTGGGACAGGCCTGCTCCGAGCCAACGGCCTTCATGTATACTGCCAGTGCGGCACCAGGCTTGGGTGGCTACGACGGGCGCGGAATGGTCTTCGCGGACAATAATTTGCAGCCCATTGGGGAGCGTATGGAGCGTGGTTGGTGGGGTGGGGGAGGCAATTGGGGTAGACGGGTGCTTGGGCGCTTTGGGCGCCTGGGATCGATGGGAATACATGGTGTGCTGTTAAGTGAGAGCGGGTGGGGTTGGCGTGAATGGGTTAGGCTTCCCGCATTTCCTTGGGGCTGGGGCCTCCTGCATGGGAGGGAAGGAAGGGGGCAGTGAAAGCTTCCTGGAAGTTGAAGCCGTTCCTGAAGTCCTCGCGGGTATCGTTGTCGGTTTTGCCGAACATGCCCCGGCCGTGGTCGACGAGGTTGAAGACGATATCTCCAATGTCTTCGCAGCGTTTGACGCCCCACGATTCGAGGAGAGTCAGGGCCATGGGCCCGTAGGTTTGCAGGGCAAAATCACGCAGGCCCTCCAGCAGTTGCTGGCCGGTGACGTGGCGGTTTTCCGGATTTGGTGCCGGGTTGGAGGGTTGGTCGGAAGGGAATAGTTTTCTTTGGGTGAAGTCCAGAGCTTCACGCACGAAGTGGTAGGCGTCGCGTGAGAAGCGGGTATCCTGTGCAAGGATGGCGTCGAGGATTTCTTCGAAGTAGGCCGACTGCATGACTAGGGGTAGTAAGACGACGAGTGCTGTTGTGCGTCTCCTGACGACGATGCGAGGAGCCAGGTCTTGGTGCTCCAGCCGACAAGGAGGAGGAGCAGGACCGTGGCTATCGCGGTTTGTTCTTGGCGCGTAAGGCGAAGCACTCGCGGACTATAAGCAGCGAGGCGGGGCGCCACAATGGTGGAGTTGGGGGGGGCTGTGGTTTGCTGGGCGGGAGGCAGGTTCGTGGTTCCGGATCGATCCGGGTCGCTAGGCTTCGGCGGGATTGAGACCGCGGGGGAGTATGTCCCAATTTCGCCCATTGTGTCTGAGGATGATCGCGGTATCGCTGTGCTGGCGGGTGACAAACTCCGTGGCTTCCTCAATACGGGAGAACGAATTCAGGATGGAGGGGCCGTCTACCACCAGAACTGGCTGGTCCGCGAGGATCATTTCGTTTTGGATGCTTCCGGCAAACATACGTCGAATGACGTAGCATTTCTTGTTCCAGTTAGGGCAGGCGGGGGTTAGGGGGGCAAGTTCTTGGGATGGCCATTAGCAGTGGGAGTGAAGAAGCGGTGTATGAGCGGGGGTTTCTGCTTGATCGAGGTTAATCCTCTGTTACACAGAACGGCGCGTGAATTCCGATCGCCCGTTGCGTCTTGGTGTTTTGGGGTCGGGCAAAGGTTCCAACATGGTATCTATTGCCCGGGCCTGTTCCGAGCGTCGGTTGAACGCTGAGATCGTTCTGGTGGTGTCGGATGTAGCAGATGCGGGAATACTCGGGCGCGCGGCAGAGCTCGGTGTGGCGGGTCGATATCTGGCGCCGGGGAAGTTTCGGACGAAGTTGGACGATGAGGCGGAGGAGCTTTACGTCCGGGCTTTGAGGGATGCGGGGGTGGATTGGATTGTCTTGGCCGGGTTTATGAGGGTTTTGCGCGCGGGATTTTTGCGGGCGTTTCCGGGTCGGGTGGTGAACATTCATCCTTCCTTGCTGCCGGCTTTTCCCGGGTTGGAGGCATGGCGGCAGGCTTTGGAATACGGAGTGAAGGTGGCGGGGTGCACGGTGCATTTGGTGGATGAAGGGATTGATACGGGGCCGATTGTGGTGCAGCGGCCGGTTGCGGTTGAGGCGGGGGATACGGCGGCGAGTTTGCATGCGCGAATTCAGCTGGCAGAGCACGAGGCGTATCCGGAAGCGATGGAGATTTTATTGGGGGGCGGGTATCGGGTGGAGGGGCGGAGAGTGATTGCTTTAGAACGATGAAGAAGAGAGCTGAGAAGAAACCGCCTGTGTTGCGGATGGGACTTCCGAAGGGGAGTTTACAGCAGGCGACGTTGGAGAAGATGGCGAAGGCCGGTTGGAACATCAACGTGGGCAGCCGCTCGTATTTGCCGTATGTGGATGATCCGGAGCTGGAGATTCGTTTGATTCGGGCCCAGGAGGTGAGTCGTTACGTTGAGCACGGGTATTTGGACTGTGGGATTACGGGGCATGATTGGATTCACGAGAATGGATCCAAGGTACATGAGATCGGGGAGTTTTTATTTAGCAAGGCGACGCGTCAGCCGGCTCGGTGGGTATTGGCGGTTCCGGAGAATTCTCCGGTCAAGACTGTGAAAGACTTGCAGGGCAAGCGTATTGCGACCGAGGTGGTGGGGATCACGAAGAAGTATTTGCGGAAGCACGGGGTGAAGGCTGAGGTGGAGTTTTCCTGGGGGGCCACCGAGGTGAAAGCCCACGAGTTGGTGGATGCGATTGTGGAGATTACGGAGACGGGTTCATCTCTGAGGGCGAACAAGCTGCGGATTGTGGACACCTTGATGCTTTCGACGCCGCGATTGATTGCGAACGAGTCCGCGTGGAAGGATCGTTGGAAGCGCGCGAAGATTGAGACGATGGCGTTGATGTTGCGCGGTGCCTTGGAAGCTGAGACCAAGGTGGGTTTGAAGATGAACATTGAGGAGAAGAAGGTGGCGGCTTTATTGAAGGCGCTGCCGGCTTTGAGGAATCCGACGATCAGCCAGCTGGGGCAACCGGGCTGGGTGGCGGTGGAGACCATTATTGACGAGTGTGTGGTGCGCGAGATGATTCCTTCCCTGAAGCAAGCGGGGGCAGAAGGAATTATTGAGTACCCCTTGAACAAAGTAGTATATTAACCCCTTTACGGATTATGGGATCACTTAAGAAACGTCGTAAAACGAAGATCAACAAGCACAAGCGCCGCAAGAAGCTGCGCGCGAACCGCCACAAGAAGCGTACTTGGCAGAAGTAGCGGTTCGGTCGCTTGCCGATCGATCCGGGTTTCACGAGCGCAGCCCCGCTGTGTCGGGGCTGCGTTTTTATCATGGCGCGACCTGTGGGCCATTTGCGGTTACAGGGCTGTCTACGTCTGGTTCTCACCGGGCTGGGCATGTTTTGTCTGCTGGCTTTGCTAGGGTGTCGTACTGTGCCCGGAGGGCATGGTGCGGCGGATGCGTATTGGGATGAGGAGGCGGTGGAGCGTCGGGTTGTGGGGCATGCCCATTACGGGGCGGGGGTATTGGCGGAGCTTGCGGGGGAGACTCCGCGGGTAGTTCTGGAACATTTTCGCTTGGCAGCTCTGGCGGATCCGGGGAGGGAGGATTTGGTCTTGAGGGTGGCGGACCGGATGTTGGGGATGGAGGCGTATGGTGATGCGGTAAATTTTCTGGTGGAGTGTATGGACCGGTCGCGTCCTCCTGCTTCCTATTCTGGGCGGTTGGCATTGGCATATGGGAGGCGGGGGATGGTGGAGGAGGCGGTCCGGGCGAATCGGGATGCGTTGGAGCGGGATCCATTTTATCTGCAGGCGTATCAGAATCTGGTACAGCTTTACGCGGAGGCGGGTTCAGAGGAGAAGGTTTTAGGGGTGATTCGGGAGGCGGGTCGGTTGACGAGTTTGGATCCGGCTTATCTAGTGGCGGTGGCGGAGTTTTATTTTTCCTTTTTCAGGGTGCATCCGGAGCGGGCGGAGGCTTTGAAGCCGGAGGTTGTGGCACTATTGGATCGTGCGGCAGCGTTGGAGCCCAGAGAGGCTATTCTGCTGGCATTTCTGGCTGAGGGTTACAAGCGTTTGGGGAATTTGGAGCGTGCGGAGGAGTTGTATCGGGACTGGGTGGAGTTATATCCGCAGCAGGGCATGGCATGGGAGAATCTGGCTGATCTGTATTTGTATAGTGGCAACCGGGTGGAGGCGGCGAGGTTACTGCGTCAGCTGCTGGAGCTACAGCCTCACAATCGGCGGGCTGCTTTTGTGCTGGGTTCGTTGGCATTTGAGGCGGGGGATTTGGAGGATGCGGAGGAGTTTTTGAACCGCGCGATCTTATTGCAGCCGGATTCGCGGGCTGCGTATTTGCAGTTGGTTGCTGTTCAGCTGGGGCGTGATGCTTCGGACCGGGCATTGGCCACGCTGGAAGTGATTCGCGGTCGTTTTGGGGAGGCCGATTTTGCGGTGGAGTATTACACGGCGCTGGCGCACATGCGGCGGGAGGCTTGGCAGGAGGCGGTGAAGCATTTCACGCAGGCTGAGATCCTTGAAGGAGCGTCCGGAAGGGAGTTATTGAACGCCGGGTTTTATTTCCAGTATGGCGCGGCGAGCGAACGGGCGGGGGATTACGAGATGGCGGCGGTGTTATTCCGGAAGTGTCTGGACTTGGAACCTGAGTTTACCGAAGCGTTGAATTATCTCGGTTACATGTGGGCTGATTTGGGGAGCAATCTGGAAGAGGCCCTGGAGTTGATTCAGAGGGCGGTGGACATGGAGCCGGACAACGCGGCCTATCTGGACAGTTTAGGTTGGGTATTATTCCGGTTGGGTCGCGAGGGTGATGCGGTGATTTGGCTGGAACGGGCGGTGGAGTTGTCAGCAGAGCCGGACCCGACTTTGCACGATCATCTGGGTGATGTGTATGAGGCGCTTGGGCGGAAGGAGGATGCCCGGGAGCAGTGGTCCAGGTCGCTGACCTTGTCACCAGATCCGGAGGTGGAGAGGAAGTTGAGGGGGGATGCGGACGTCGAGTGATGAGCCGCAGATTCACCAGGCACTATAGTCGGGAGGAGGCCAAGGCCTTGCTTCCGGAGGTGCGGAGGTGGTTGGGGGAGCTGATGGATACCCGCGATCGATTGGGTCGGTTTGACAAGCGCCTGAAGGGTTTGATGGTTGGGGGTGCGGATGTCGGGGGGGAGGCTGTGGGAGGGTATCTGAGTAATTTTGTCAGGTTCCGGGAAATTTTGGGGGAATTTCGGAGTCGTGAGATACAGCTGAAGGATTTGGACCGGGGGTTGGTGGATTTTCCTTCGATCTATCAGGGGCGGGAAGTCTTCCTGTGCTGGGAGCAGGGGGAGGAGGATATTGAGCACTGGCACGAACTGGATGGAGGCTTTGCCGGGCGTGAGCCCTTGGAGGGTTTTTAGGCGTCGGATGGCTCAGTAGATCAGGTTGCAATAGACCGGATAGACGTGGACGGGGCCTCCGGGGAAGTAGTTGTTCTCGGGGAAAACGAACTGACGTGTGGATGGGGTGTATTCGAGTTCCCTAGGGTGTGCGGGTTCATTGGGGTCATAGATCTCGAAATGCCATCGGTCATCGGATTGGCTGAGGGCATAGACCACCACGGCGTGGTTGAGTTTGAGGCTGGGGAAGTCGACGAGGTGGACGACGGTGGGGGAGCCTGATTGACAGGCTTGGGCGAGGTTGTGGGCGGTGGTGTCCTGGTTTTTGCGGGAGAATGGGAAGACCATGCGCCAGTTCCCCCTTTGGACGTAGCTATGCCATGCGCCACCCGTGGCCTTCTTGATGGAGGCTTCGTAGTCGAGGCTGAGGGTGTGGAGGTTTGCGTAGCCGGGAATGGGGATGCGTTGACTTGTAGCGCGGGGTTTACGGGGGTTGCTGCGCATGACCTTTTTGATGAGGCGCGAGTAAGCGGCGGCGTTGGTTTTGGGCTGGTCAGGTTCGAAGGTGGCGTTCCAGAAGAACTGTTTAGCGGCACGTGCGACTGCGAAGCAGTGATTGGAGTATTCGGGGGCAGGTTTGCGGGCTGAACCTTCCCAGACGCCTTCGTGGTTGTAGCCGTATTCCCAGCGGAGTTCGTTGGCGAAGGAAAATGTGTCCTTGCCGAATTGGAAGTGGCGTGAGGCTGGCTGAGAAGACGGGCAGTGGCAGCAGCTTGAGGTTCCTGCCAGTATCAGGGTGACGAAGAGGAGGGATATGGTGCTAGTGATTCGGGTGAGGTGTGGAATGCGGCGGGGCTGCATACTTCGCGAGGCAGGCTACCGTGATCCATGGATGGCGCCAAGAGCGGCTTGTTCGGCGCTTGCGGAGTTGGTGGTGCCTCGCTTACTTAGGTTGGCGTGCTTTATGACTCATGGCGTCAGGTAGTGGGCGAGCGGGCTGCGGAGGTGGCCTTGTGGGAGCTTTCTTCGGGTAGTCGGTGGACGTTTAAGGAGTTGGATCAGTGGGTGGAGTCGGCCGGCCGACCCAACGAAGGAGTGGTTTTTGCAAGGGGGATGGGGGCGGGGTTCGTACGGTCGGTCTTGGCGGCGTGGCGGTGGGGGTGTGCTGTTTGTCCATTGGAGGAAGGGCAGGCGGTTCCGATGTTGGCTGGGCGGGATGAGCGGTGGGTGCATTTCAAGACGACCTCTGCGACGACCGGGGCGGCCCGGGTGATTGCTTTTCGTGGGGAGCAGCTATTTGCGGACGTTGAGAACATTGCTTCGACGATGGGTTTAAGGCGGGAGTGGCCGAATTTGGGGGCGATTTCTTTGGCGCACTCCTATGGCTTTTCGAATCTGGTTCTGCCCTTGTTGGTCCTGGGAATTCCTTTGGTGTTGTGCGGGAGCGGATTGCCCGAGCAGTTGCGCAAGGGGCTTGCCTTGGTGGGGGGAGGGACCATTCCCGGGGTGCCTGTGCTATGGCGTCACTGGTATGATTCGGGCTTGCTGGGCGAAGGGGTGAAGCTGGCTATTTCAGCGGGGGCGCCTTTGCCCTTGAAGGTTGAGCAGGCGATTTATGCCCGGTATGGGTTAAAGGTGCATAACTTTTATGGTGCCAGTGAGTGTGGAGGCATCGCGTATGATCGGAGTGAAGTGCCGCGGACGCAGGCGGATTTAGTGGGGGAGGCGATGGACGGGGTGGGTTTGCAGGTGGAGGATGGGCGTTTGACCGTGCGCAGCAAGGCGGTCGGGGAAGGCTATTTGGGAGAGTCCAGTGTGTCCCTGGGCGGCGGAGTGTATCGCACTACAGATTTGGCGGAACTGACCGATGGGCGGGTGCTGCTTCGAGGGAGGGCGGTGGACGTCATCAACATGGCGGGCCGCAAAGTCTATCCGCAAGCGATTGAGGAAGTGCTTGCGAGGCATCCCGCTGTCCGCGGGTGTCTCGTCGTGGGCGTGCCGAGGACGGACAACGTGAAGGGGGACAGGATTGTAGCGGTGGTCGTGGCGGGGAAGGGAGTGACGGCCGAGGCTTTGTCGGACCATGTCCGGCTTGGGCTCCCGGACTGGCAGGTTCCGAGGGAATGGTGTTTTGTGGACACTTTGGAGACGGACGCGCGGGGCAAGGTGTCGCGGGTGGCGTGGCGCGAGCAGCTCAGGAGCGGCTTAGCTGGCGGGGGGCGTCAGTCCTAGCGGTGCCATTCAAAGGCACCTTTTTTGAGGGCGTAGATATAGCCGATGAAGAGGATTCCGAGGAACGACACCATGCTTCCGAAGATGAGGTTGGCATTCTCGACCAGCATGTCGCGGTAGACGGCTGCCCACGGGTAGAGGAAGACCACCTCGATATCGAAGAGGATGAACAGCATGGCTACGAGGTAGAAGCGGATTCCCATTCGGGCTACGCCGGCGCCCTGGGGCAGGGCGCCGCACTCGTAGGCGGTGTCCTTGATTTTGGAGCGTCCGCCAATTTTTCCGAGGAGGACGGAGAGGCCCAGCATGCCGCCAGTGAAACCGAGTGAAAGCAGGACCAGCATGAGGACTGGTATGTATTGGCTTAATTGGCCTGAAGAAGAGGCATCCACAGCGGCTGCAACGTAGGAGGCAAAGTGTGGGTTTGCAAGGTCAAACCGGCTGACTCCCGGGATGCGTTCGGTCATTGGTCGCGCCGTGTGTCCGGGCGTCTCGGGGTTGTCACTTGACTGGATCCTTCGCAGTGGGGACTTTGCTTTGCATGTCGATTTCAAGGCGTTCCTTTTTGAGCCGTGCGGGCTTGGGTAGTTCTGCGGCGTTTCCGTTTTTGGGTGGGGCGGTGTTTGCAGGTTCGAGTTCAAGGCGCGGGAAGCCGAAGCGGATCATCCACATGGTGGCTGACGGCATGAGTTCCGGGACTTTGGCAATGGGTGATCAGCTTTCTCGGCTTGTGCGTGGCCGGCCGCTGACGTGGATGCGGCTTTACGAGGAGCCTGAGACGGTTGCGGCGTTGATGGAGACTCGTTCGTTGAACTCGCTGGTGACGGATTCGGCGGCGGCCTCGAGTAGTTGGGGGAGTGGGTCGAGGGTCAAGAACGGTGCATTGAACATGCTGCCCGACGGGAGGGCGCTGCGGACCTTGAGTGAGTTATTTGGTGAGATGGGGTGGGCGAGGGGGTTGGTGACCACCACAGAAATCACTCACGCAACTCCGGCCGGGTTTACGGTGAACGTGGAGTCGAGGTCCAGTTCTGATGCGATTGCGCTGCAATATCTGGAACGTCGGGTGGAGGTGTTGCTGGGGGGCGGAAGCCAGTATTTTGATTCAGCCAAGCGTGAGGACAAGCGGGATTTGGCGGCGGAATTTGAGGCGTGGGGATATCAGGTGATGCGGGGGCGGGACGATTTGATGAAGGCGCCGTTATCGGGTCGGTGGCTGGGCACATTTGCGAGTGGGCATTTGCCATACACCGTGGACCGCGACCATCGGGAGGATTTGCAGAAGAAAGTTCCGACCTTGGCGGAGATGACCTCGCGGGCTTTGGAGCGGTTGGACGGTTACGGCTCATTTCTTCTGCAAGTGGAGGGAGGGCGGGTGGATCATGGTGCTCACAGTTCGGATGCCGGGGCGATGTTGTTTGATCAGCTTGCGTTTGATGAGGCGCTGGACGTTTGTCTGAAGTATCAGGAGGAGCAGGGGGACACCTTGCTGGTCGTGACCACCGATCATGGCAACTCGAACCCCGCCCTGAACGGCATGGGCAGTGATTATGTGGACAGCCCGGGGTTGTTTGCGAATCTGCAGCAGGCGACCTGTTCCTTTGGCACGATTCAGGATCTTTTGGCGAAGGCGGCCGGATCCGGGGCTGTGGGCAAGCGACTGATGCCCGATGGCAAGACTGAGCGGGAGGTATTGTTGGTGAAGCCTGAGGCTATCAGTGAGGTTTTGGAGGGTGCGCTAGGCTATGCGGTGCCGATGGAGATTGCACGCCGGTTTGCCGGCTATCTGGCTGGGGACTGGCAGCCGGTGTTCGCGGCGCTGGATTCGAGGTCAGCACAGCTGGGGCAGTTACTGGGCAATTACTATGGGATTGGTTGGACTGGGACCTCCCACACCTCTGACCATGTGACGTTGGTGGCAGTTGGGCCGGGGGCTGAGCGCTTCCGGGGCTTCATCAAGAACACGGATATATTCCGGATTTATACGGATCTGGCAGGGATTCGTCATCGCAATCCGGAATTGCCGTTGATGGCGGAGTGTGGGCCCTCGGCGCGGATGGTCGAGGATCTGGCGTTTGTCTGATCGGGGTATTTCGGCTTGGCAGGGTGGGTGGGAGTGATTCAATGATCTTTCACCCGATGAAGAAGCCTGCTGCCATTCGAAGTTATGTGGATGACGTGGTTCGTTCCACGCCGGTTTTTGATATCCACACTCATTTATACGATCCGGCCTTTCGCTCTCTGCTGCTTTGGGGGATCGATGAATTGTTGGTCTACCATTATCTGGTGGCGGAGGCGTTCCGGTATATGGATGACCTGCCGTATGAGAAGTTCTGGCAGTTGCCGAAGGGTCGCCAGTCTGAGTTGATTTGGGACCAGCTTTTTGTGCGGCACAGTCCGGTATCGGAGGCGTGTCGGGGTGTGGTGACGACGTTGAACGCCCTGGGGATTGACTTGCGGCGGCGGGATTTGAAGGCTTTGCGGGGTTGGTTCCGGAAGCAGAAGCCGGAGGAATATGTCACGCGGGTGTTTGAGGCAGCCGGGCTTCACAAGCTTTGCATGACGAACTCGCCGTTTGATGATGAGGAGCGATCCGTCTGGGAGAAGGGTTACAGTCGGGATCCCAGGTTTGAGTCGGCTCTGCGGGTGGATCCGTTGCTGACGCAGTGGCCCCAGGCGGCCAAGCGTTTGAGTGCGTGGGGGTATCCGTGCGGGAGGACGATTACTGGAAAGACTGTTGATTCGGTGAGGCGCTTTTTAGGGGACTGGTCCAAGCGCATGGAAGCGCGCTACCTGATGGTGTCGTTGCCTCCGGATTTTGCATTCCCGGGCGACGATGATTGCGCGCGTTTGATTGAGAGGGCGGTGGTTCCATTTTGTCGGGAGAGTGGTTTGGCGTTTGCCTTGATGCTGGGGGTGAAGCGGGCTGTGAACCCCGGTTTGGCGTTGGCGGGGGACGGGGTGGGGAGGAGTGATCTCAGTGCGCTGGCCAATCTGTGCGCCACTTATCCGGACGTGCGGTTTTTGGTGACGGTATTATCGCGAGAGAACCAGCATGAGTTGTGTGTTTTGGCGAGGAAGTTCCGCAACCTGCATATTTTCGGGTGCTGGTGGTTTACCAATGTGCCTGAGGTGATTGAGGAGATGACGCGGATGCGTTTGGAGTTGGTGGGGTTGAGCTGCACTCCACAGCATTCTGACGCGCGGGTTTTGGACCAGGTGATCTACAAGTGGGCCCATTTCCGGAGCATTTTGTCGCGTGTGCTTGGTGACAAGTATTGTGATCTGGCGGCGGCGGGCTGGCCGGTGAAGCGGCAGGCTATCGAGGCGGATGTGAAGCAGTTGTTGGGCGGGGGATTTGAATCGTTTTTAGGGAGACGGTAGGTCGGTAGGCCGTTGCCTATCACACTGCTGCGGCGGTGTTGTCATCGGACCGCGTCTAGTGCTGGCGGTTGCCGTTGGGTGCTCAACCGGCGGCTTGTGTCGTCCCGGCTTCGGCCGGAGTCCGCAGGAACATTGCGCCTGCGGCGTCGGCGAAACGGAGGCCCTGGTGAGACAGCCGGAACTTGTGGTTATCCATCTCGCCCCAGCCGCAGGCGACGAGCTGGTTCATCTCCGGTTCCCAGTGCTCGCGGAGGTCAAAGCCGGTTATGTTTTTGAACTCGGTAAATTGCCAGCCGACCACCATGCGGAGTCCGAAGGCGGCGATTTCACCTGCGCGGGCGAGCGGGGTGAGTTCGTCACGGGATTCGAGCGGCGGTTTACTCTTCTCGAGGCATTCGCAGTAGAGGCGGGTATTGCTCCAGTTGCGAGTGCGGATGCCGTCCATGAAGGAGCTGGCGCTGGGGCCCAGGCCGACGTAGGGGCGGCCTCGCCAGTAGGTGAGGTTGTGGCGGCAGGCGTGTGCGGGCAGGCCGTGTGGGTCACCGGGCCTGCTTTTGCCGAAGTTCGCGATCTCGTATTGCGCCAGCCCCTGTTTGGAGCAGGTTTCCCTCAGTGCTTCGTACATTGCGCAGGCGAGATCTTCATCGATGTCGATTTCCTTGGCCTGGAGTTGATGGAAGAGGGGGGTGTCTTCCTCGTAGATGATTTCGTAGGAGGAGATGTGTTCGCTTTGGAGCTGGAGGGCTTCGTTCAGGGTGGCTTGCCAAACCTCCATGCTTTGGCCGGGGATGGCGAACATGAGATCGATATTGAGGTTGTCGAATCCGGCTTGGCGCAGGGTGTTGTAGGAGCGGAAGACCATGTCGCGGCTGTGGACGCGGCCCAGCCGGTCGAGGAGTTGTTCGTCGAGCGACTGCACGCCCATGGAAACGCGGTTGACGCCGCCTTGGTGTAGGAGGCGGGCTTTATCCAGGGAGAGAGTGGCGGGGTTACACTCCACGGTCCATTCGCAGTTGAGGCCGGGGTAACGCTGATGGAGGGAGGAGAGGATCCGTTCCCACTGGCGGAGCGTAAGGAGAGTGGGTGTGCCGCCTCCGAAGAAAATCGTTTTTGGGGGGGTGGTTGGGGTTCTGAGCTGGAGCTCGGTGATGAGGGCTTCGGTGAAGCGGTCTCCGAGTTCGAGGGCGGGCTCGGAGTAAAACGCGCAATAGTCGCATTTGCGCGCGCAGAAGGGGATGTGCGCGTAAAGGCTCCACGCCCCGTTTTCGGGGTTCGCGGAGCCTTGTGAAATTCGAGAGAAGTCCTGTTGCCCTAAAACCATCAGACCTGATTGCGCTGAACGTTCTGCGCTTTCAAGCCTTTGTTACTCTGGATGACCTCGAATTCGACGACTTCACCTTCGTTGAGTGTCCGGAATCCATCGCCTTGGATTGCGGTATGATGCACGAAGACATCAGGGCCTTCCTCCTGAATGATGAAACCGAAGCCCTTCTTGTTATCGAACCACTTGACCTTGCCGTTACTGGCCATAAGTACTCCTATACTTCTAGTTGCTGAGACGCCGTCACGCCCGGTCGTCCGCGCTCCATATCCCGACCTGAGTTTTCAAGTGAGGACTGGGACACCTCCGCGGAATCAACGTATTTACCGTGCCTGTCAGCGAATCGGGTCGAGATCTAAGTCAAAGCGCGAGATACGTCAAGTGTCGTATCGTACGATTTACGTAGCGGGAAGCTTGCGGTGCAGCCTCGCCCGTTTATTGCCAGGGCATAGCGTATAAGGAGGCTTGGGGTGGTGGGGGCCTAGTGGACGTCGAGCGCTTGGGCCATGAGGGCGGGGAGTTGCTCGAGGATGCCATCGCTAACGGCGGTCAGCGTGGCCCCGGCCTGTCGGGCGGCTTGATGCAGGGTGGGTTCCTGGAGTGGGGCGAAGGCGAGGATGGGGATATGGTCGGTCTCGGGGCTATCGCGGAGCGCTGCGATACAGGAAGGGACGTCGGTGGATTTGGAGATGAGATCGACGAGGATCACGAGGGGGGTGTGTTCCCTGGCGGCTTCGGCGAGGTTGGTGGCGTGGGGCAGGACGAGGATTCGGTAACCGAGTTCGCGCAAACGGTTTACGAGTTGGCCTCCGGGGATGAGGTTCTCGTAAGCGAGGAGCGCGAGCGGTTGCATCATGGGAGCAGAGTGCTTAGGGGGGCTGCAAAAATCAAAGGTTTTGGTATTCGGGCGAGTT
Organism: Verrucomicrobiota bacterium; assembly: GCA_046047235.1. Lineage (GTDB taxonomy): Bacteria > Verrucomicrobiota > Verrucomicrobiia > Limisphaerales > JAHDYP01 > JBMTVN01. Next base: position 19,649 of record JBJOII010000017.1, read on the forward strand.
CTGGGTTGATTTCTGGCCGTGTAGGCACTAGGCAAGGCCCGCATATCCCATGAAGGAAACCGAAACATCGAGCAAAGAGGTTAAGGCAAAGGAATCACCAGCGAGTCGTTGGATTTCGTATCGGCCGGAGATCAAGGTTCTGGACTGTACGATTCGGGACGGCGGCCTGATGAACAACCATCATTTTGAGGAATCGGTGGTGAAGTCGGTTTATCGGACGTGTGTGGAAGCGGGGATTGACTATGTTGAGCTGGGTTACAAGGGGACTCAGAAGGGGATTGTGGCGGGGGAGTATGGGGATTGGAAGTATTGTCGGGAGGAGGATCTGCGTCGGATTATTGGCGACGAGAAGCAGGGAACGAAGATCTCGGTGATGGCGGATGCGGGCCGTTGTGATTATCGCGAGGACATTTTGCCTCGGGAACAGAGCGTAATCGATTTGGTTCGGGTGGCCTGTTACATCAGCCAGATACCGATGGCCTTGGACATGGTGAAGGATGCGCATGACAAGGGGTATGAGACGGCGTTGAACGTGATGGCGGTGAGTACTGTTCCGGAGCGGCAATTGGATGAAGGTCTGGACTTAATTGCCCAGAGTGAGGCCAATTCGATCTATCTCGTGGACAGCTTTGGGACTTTGTATAGCGAACAGGTGCAATATTTGGTCCGCAAGTATATGCATTATGCCAAGTCGGCGGGGAAGGATGTGGGGATTCATGCGCACAACAACCTGCAGTTGGCGTTTGCGAACACGATTGAGGCGATTGTGATGGGGGCCAACATGGTGGATGCCACGATGGCTGGTTTGGGGCGAGGCGCGGGGAATTGTCCGATGGAGTTGCTGGTTGGTTTTCTGCACAATCCGAAGTATCGGCTGCGTCCGGTGTTGAAGTGTGTGCAGGAGGTAATTGAGCCGATGCGTGCGAAGCTAGGCTGGGGATTTGATCTGCCCTACATGCTGTGTGGTTTTCTGAACCAGCATCCCCGGGCGGCGATCAAGTATAACGCTGCGGAGGAGAAGGGGGATATCGTTCGTTTTCTCGATACCCTGGAGGAGTCGTAAAACTGGCGGTTTAACCTGAATCATACGGAGGAACAGCATGAGTTTCATGATCAACCGAAGGCGCTTTCTTAAGGGTGGGGCAGCGGCGCTGGCAATGTCGGCATTTGGTGCGCGGGGTTTGGATCTGGTGAATGGCAAGCCCCGTCGGGTGGGGCTTATTGGAACGGGATGGTATGGGAAGAGCGACTTGTTCCGGTTGATGCAGGTGGCGCCGGTGGATGTGGTTTCTGTGTGTGATCCTGACGCGCACATGGTGGCCGATGCGGCGGCGTGGATCGCGCGGCGGCAGAAGTCAGGCAAGGAGCCGCGCACGTATGGTGATTACCGGAAGATGCTTGGGGAGAAGGATCTGGATCTTGTGTTGATCGGGTCGCCTGACCACTGGCACGCCCTGCACATGATTGCGGCGGTGGAAGCCGGGGCGGATGTTTACGTGCAGAAGCCGATCAGTGTGGATGTGATGGAGGGAGAGGCGATGTTGGCGGCGGCGCGCAAGCATGGTCGGGTGGTCCAAGTGGGCACGCAGCGGAAGAGCACGCCGCATTTGATTGAAGCGAAGAAGCGGATTGTGGACGAGGGGTTACTGGGGAAGGTGGGGCATGTGGAGGTGTGCTGTTATTACCATATGCGTGCGAACGGCAATCCGCCGGTAACCGCGGTTCCGGACTATTTCGATTACGAGATGTGGACGGGGCCGGCGCCTTTGCGACCATTTGATGGCATGCCGCATGTGCGTTGGTGGCGGACTTTTAAGGAGTATGGCAACGGGATCATGGGGGACATGTGTGTGCACATGCTGGATACCGTGCGTTGGATGCTGGGCTTGAGGTGGCCGAACCGGATTTCGTCGACGGGTGGTATCCTGGTGCAGAAGGAAGGCAAGTCGAACATTAGCGACACGCAGACTGCGACGTTTGAGTACGACGGCTTGAATGTGGTGTGGCAGCATCGGACTTGGGGGTCGGCGCCGGATCCGGATTATCCGTGGGCATTGTTCATTTACGGGGAGAAAGGGACCTTGAAGGCCAGCGTGACGCGGTATGAGTTTATCCCGCAGGGGGGTGGTGAGGTTATCCGGGGCAGTTATCTGGACGAGACCGAGAAGTTTCCGGAGGACAAGACCGAGAAAGACATTGAATTGCATGCGGCTCCGGCGACTCGCGGTCACATGTTGAACTGGCTGGCGGCGATTGAGGATCGGGGCAGGCCGGTGGCGGACATTGAGGAAGGTCACATTTCGTCGGCGAGCTGTATATTGGCGAACTTGTCAATGGAACTTGGGGGGCGGCCGCTGGTTTATGATCCCGTGGCGCGGCATGTGAAGGGTGACCGGGAGGCGACGCAGATGTTGCGGCGTCCGTATCGTGGGCCGTGGAAGCGGCCGGAAGTTTAGGATGACTTGAGTTGAGGGATTTGAAGGAATGAAGACTGTAGCAGTGATTGGGGCATCGAACGACCGCTCCAAGTTTGGCAACAAGGCTGTCAGGGCGTATTTGAAGCAGGGGTATACCGTGTATCCGGTCAATCCCAAGGGTGATGAGATTGAGGGGCAAGCTACCTTCAAGAGCATTCGGGAGGTTCCGGTGCGGCCGGATCTAATCAGCGTTTATGTGCCTCCCGTGTTAGTGATGCGAATGCTGCCTGACATTGCTGAGAAGGGTTGTGAGGAGCTTTGGTTGAACCCGGGCACGGAGTCTGAGGAAGTGATTCAGGAGGCTGAGAAGCTGGGGCTCAAGCCGATTGTGGCCTGCAGCATTCTTGGGGTGGGTGAGCACCCGAGAGATCTGGATTGAGCTGAACAGGAGCAGGGACGCGGTTCCGAGGGGGAACGCTTCGGTCCTTCTGCCGGTGTGGACCGGTTTCAACACCTTGCCGGGGCAGTCCTTCTGACCTCAGCGGTGTTGTTGGAGCTCCTGCCTTTGGGCCTACTGGCCGCCCTTGAGGATGGCGACGCCGTAGTCGCGGTTCATCTTGGCGATGAACTCGAGCCCGATGTTTTTCGGGCAGACAGCCTCGCATGAACCGGTGACCGTACAGGCTCCGAAGCCTTCTTCGTCCATGGTTTGCACCATAGCGAGGACACGGCGGTCTTTCTCCGGCTTTCCTTGGGGCAGGAGGTTGAGGTGAGAGACTTTGGCGGACACAAAGAGCATGGCCGAGGCGTTCTTACAGGCCGCGACGCAGGCTCCACAGCCGATGCAGGCAGCGGCGTCCATGGCCATGTCTGCGGTCGGTTTTGAGATGGGGATGCTATTGGCGTCCTGGGGGCTGCCGGTGCGGATGGAGACGAAGCCACCCGCCTGGATGATTTTGTCGAAGGCTTTGCGGTCGACGATGAGGTCACGCAGGACCGGGAAGGGTTTGGCGCGGAAGGGTTCTATGACGATTTCGTCACCGGACTGGAAGCTGCGCATGTAGGTTTGGCAGGTGGCGACGCTGCGGTGCGGGCCATGAGGTTTGCCGTTGATGACGAGGGAGCAGGTGCCGCAGATGCCTTCACGGCAGTCGTGATCGAACGCGATGGGTTCCTCTCCCTTGGTGGCGAGGTCTTCGTTCACGACATCCAACATTTCGAGGAACGACATGTTGGGGTTGAGTTCCGGGGACTCGTAGGTTTTGAAACCGCCGGGATCCGAGGCGTTTTGCTGTCTCCAGACTTTGAGTCGGACTTTCATGGGCTGTAATGCGTCGGTGCTGCGCTTGTAGAGAGTTCTGGCGGGTTGAAGGCCTATTTGTAGCTACGCGTGGCCATTTTGACTTCTTCGTAGACGAGGGGTTCGGTGGCGAGTTCGGGCTTTTTATCCGTACCCTCGAATCCCCAAACACTGGCATGGGCAAACTTCTCATCATCCCGTTTGGCTTCGCCGTCGGGGTGCTGATGTTCTTCGCGGAAGTGGCCGCCGCAGGATTCCTCCCGGGTGAGGGCGTCGAGGCACATGAGTTCCCCGAGTTCGAGGAAGTCGGCGACGCGGCCGGCCCGTTCGAGGGACTGGTTGAGCGTGGCTTCGGAGCCTGGCACCAGGACATTTTGCCAGAACTCTTCGCGCAGGGCAGGGATGAGTTCGAGGGCTTTTTCGAGTCCGGCCTTGGTGCGGGCCATGCCGCAGTGTTCCCACATGATCTGACCGAGTTCTTTATGGAACGAGGCGGCGGTGCGTTTGCCTCGGCATTCCATGAGCTTGCGGTTGGTGGTTTTCACGTTGCCCTCGGCCTCATCAAAGGCGCCGTTGTGCACACTGGGGCGATCCCCCGGTTTTTGGGTGGCGAGGTAGCCGGAGATCGTGTTCGGCAGGACGAAGTATCCGTCGGCCAGGCCCTGCATCAGGGCCGAGGCTCCGAGGCGGTTGGCGCCGTGGTCCGAGAAGTTGGCTTCGCCCAGCACAAAGAGGCCGGGGATGTTGGACATCAGGTTGTAGTCCACCCAGAGCCCGCCCATGGTATAGTGGACGGCCGGATAGATGCGCATGGGCACCTTATAGGCATCCTCGTCGGTAATCTCCTTATAGATATCGAAGAGGTTGCCGTAGCGCTCGCGTACCTTGTCGGCTCCGAGCCGGTTGATGGCGTCGGAGAAATCGAGGTAAACGCCGAGGCCGGATTCACCGACGCCGCGGCCTTCATCGCACACGCGTTTAGCGGCGCGTGAGGAGATATCGCGGGGGGCGAGGTTGCCGAAGCTGGGGTAGATGCGTTCGAGGTAATAATCCCGTTCGTCTTCCGGGATATCACCGGGGGCGCGCTTGTCGCCTTGTTTCTTGGGTACCCAGATGCGGCCGTCATTGCGGAGCGACTCGGACATCAGGGTCAGTTTGGACTGATAGTCGCCGCTGACGGGGATGCAGGTGGGATGAATCTGGGTGAAGCAGGGATTGGCGAAGCCGGCGCCGCGTTTGTAGGCGCGCCAAGCTGCGGTGACATTGGAGCCTCGGGCGTAGGTGGATAGATTGAAAACGTTGCCGTAACCACCGGTGGCGAGGACCACGGCATCCGCAGAGTGGCGGGAGATTTCTCCTGTCTTCAGGTTGCGGACGATGATGCCCTTGGCGTGGCCGTCGACGACCACGAGGTCCAGCATTTCGGAGTGGGTGAAGGACTTGACCGTGCCGAGGCCGATTTGGCGGGAGAGGGCGGAGTAGGCGCCGATGAGCAGCTGTTGGCCGGTTTGGCCGCGGGCGTAGAACGTGCGCGAGACCTGGGCGCCGCCGAAGGAGCGGTTATCCAGCAATCCGCCGTATTCACGGGCGAAAGGGACGCCTTGGGCCACGCACTGGTCGATGATATTCACGCTGACCTGAGCGAGGCGATAGACGTTGGCCTCGCGCGAGCGAAAGTCGCCACCCTTGATCGTGTCGTAGAACAGGCGATAAACCGAGTCGCCGTCGTTCTGGTAATTCTTGGCGGCGTTGATACCGCCTTGGGCTGCGATGGAGTGGGCGCGGCGCGGGCTATCGTGGAAGACGAAGTTTTTGACCTGATATCCGAGTTCGCCGAGCGTGGCGGCAGCGGAGGCGCCGGCGAGGCCAGCTCCGACGACGATGACTTCGTATTTCCGTTTATTGGCTGGGTTGACCAGCTTGGATTCGAAGCGGTGTTTGTCCCACTTTTGGGACAGGGGGCCGGAGGGGATTTTAGAGTCGAGTTTCATGTTACTTCGTCACCTCGTGGCTGGAGATGGCAGCGGGGGTTGGGGATTTCCCGCGGACGGCGTTCAGGTAATCGGAACCGTGTCCGAGGAGCAGGACAGCGGCGGGAATGCTGGCATAGCCGAGGAAGAGGGCTGCGGCGAAAACGGGAGCGGCCTTGTCTATGATTGCGCGGTAGCTGCGGTTCATAAGGCCTAGGGATTGGAACATGCCTTTGAGACCATGACTGAGGTGGAAGCAGAGGAGGCCGATGGCGATGATGTAAAACAGCGACACATACCAGACTTGGAAACCAGCGATCACCATAGCGTAGACATCATTGTGGCCGGTAGTGGGGTCCTTGAGGTCGTGGAAATTGATCAGGCTTCCGTTGATGCCTTCGAGGCGGACCGTGTAGTGGAGCAAGTGGTAGACAATGAAGGCGGCGATGATGGAGCCCGTGCCCAGCATGGTGCGCGAGGCCATGGAAGAACTTTTGCGTGCGGGGTCGATGGCATATCGCACCGGGCGGGAGGCTCGGTTTTCCAAGCTAAGTTGGATGGCGGACCAGCCGTGCAGTACAACGAGCGCAAGCAGGCCGAGACGTGCGCTCCAGATCAGTTCGGGGGTGGACTGGAGGAAGTGGGCGTAGCGATTGATGGCTTCGGGGGCCAGGAAGATCTGGAGATTGCCCAGCAGATGGCCGATGAGGAAGCAGAACAGTCCGGCGCCTGAGACGGCCATGACGAACTTCTTTCCCAGGGACGATTTAAAGAGGAGTGTAATGATGTTCATTAGGCGTCAGTCCTGGCCGATAAATAGCGTTGTATGTAAGCGCTGGAGGGTGGGCTCGTCAACGCATGTCCTTAACTATAAGGACGTTCAACGGATGGCGTGAATTCTTCTTATGATAGGTGGTGTGCTTAGGGTTGCGACGAGGTGAGCAGGGGATCGTCCATGGCGGTTTGGAGTTTACGCAGGCTTTGTTGGAGGGATTCGAGCGTGCCCTGATATTCGTCTTGTCCGGCGAGGTCGTTCATTTCGAGCGGATCGGTGACGAGGTTGTAGAGTCGGTAGCGTTGGATCGTCGGGTAGAAGATGAGTTTGAAGTTTCCCTGGACGATCATGCGCTGCTGTTTTTCGCGGTAGGCGCCGTAAACGGCCGGGTAGTGTTCCTTGGCTTCTCCGCGGATGAGGGGAAGCAGGCTTTTGAAATCGACGTGATCGGGGATGGGGGTCCCTGCGAGGTCGAGAGTGGTCGGCATGATGTCCTGGAGGTAGACCGGGGTTTCGATGCGGTGGCCCTTGGGGATTCCGGGGCCGGAGATGATGAGGGGGGGGCGCATACTATGCTCGTACATGTTCTGCTTGCCGATGAGACCGTGATGGCCAACGGCAAGTCCATGGTCGGCTGTGAAGATGATGATCGTGTTGTCGGCGCGGCCGGTTGCTTCGAGGGCTTGGAAGATCCGGCCGATCTGGGCGTCCATGTGGGTGATGAGGGCGTAGTATTCGCTGCGGTGCAGTTGGACTGCCTGCGGTGTGCGGGGCCACGGCGCCAGCTGTTCGTCGCGCAGGTCTTTGCCGCATCCGATATCCTCCATGAAGGGATAGGTGGGTTGGTAGTTCTTGGGGACCGGGATCGTGTCAGGCGGGTAAAGGTCGACAAACTCCTTGGGTGACTGGCGGGGGTCGTGCGGGGCATTGAACGCGAGGTAGAGGAAGAAAGGTTTGGGGTTGCTTGCGGCGTGGCTGAGGAAGTCGGAGGCATCGCGGGCGAGGACTTCGCTCCAGTGTTGGCCACCTTCCCAGAAACCGCCGTTGGCGGGATCCCACGGGAGCCAGGTATCCGGCTTTCCTTTCGTGGGGCGTTGGTAGGCGCTTTTGACGGTGCCGGGCATCCCTGGTCGGATGTGTACGGTATGTTGAAAGGCCTTGTTGGCGTCGGCTTGGACGTGCCATTTGCCCGACATGTAGGTTTCGTAGCCGGTTTGGGCGAGGAGTTGGCTCCAGAAGCGGTTTTGCTCGAGTTCCTTGTTCAGTTGTTTTTCGACAGCGTAGGCGCGCCAGAGTGCGCGTCCGGTATTGAGCGAGGTGCGGCTGGCCACGCAGACCGCGCCGTGCCATGCGCCCATGTTATAGGCGCGGGTGAAGGTGGTGCCGGATTCGACAAGGCGATCGAGGTTGGGGGTTTGGATCCGCTCGTTGCCGAGGGCATGGATCGTTTCGTAGGATTGATCGTCGGCAAAGATGAACAGGATGTTTGGTGGGGAAGCGGCTTCGAGGTTGCTGGCGGGAAGGAGAAACAAGGCGAGGGCGAGGTGGCAGAAGCGGAAGAGGAATGCGCGTTTGCTCATGGAGCTGCAGATCATGGCGCAGGCGAGTTTCCTTGTCAGGTGCCTAATATGTTTCGAGGGGGTGAATTTGGGGCTGGTGCGGTTGACAGGCGGGTAGGGGTCGGGCATTTTCCGCGCTCATGATCGGCAAATTGATTTGGTTCAGGGGCGTGTATTCCTTCCTTTTGGCGGGGGCGGTATTGGGGGGCACTCTGACTTCCCAGGGTGCTGACAGTGGTGGGGTTCAGGAGGCCGAGGGGATTGTTTTCCATGATTTGAACGGGGACGGGGTGCGCGGGTTGGATGAGCCCGGATTGGCTGGGATTCTGGTCTCGAACCAGAAGGAAGTGACGCGGACGGATGCGGGCGGGCGCTGGCGGTTGCCGGTCACCGATGACTGCATCTTTTTTGTGATCAAGCCCGCGGGATGGATGACGCCGGTGGACGGCCAGCAACTGCCTCGCTTCTATTATATCCACAAGCCTGCGGGTTCACCGAAGGTCCGCTATGGAGGGGTGAAGCCGACGGGTGACTTGCCGGAGTCCATTGATTTTCCGCTCTATCGACACGCCGAACCCGGGAAGTTTCAGGCATTGTTCTTCGGGGATACGCAGTCACGGGACCAGAAGGAACTCGATTACATGGTGCACGATGTCATCGAGGAACTTGTGGGATCCGATGCTGAGTTTGGTGTGACTCTGGGTGATATCCTGTTCGACGACCTATCCCTGTTTAAGAATCACAACGCTGCCGTGGCGATGATCGGTATCCCCTGGTACAACGTGATCGGGAATCACGATCAGAACTATGATGCCGTGGATGACCGGCATTCAGACGAGACTTTCGAGCGTTTCTACGGTCCGAACTATTATGCATTCGATCACGGGCCGGTGACCTTTGTGGTATTGGACGACGTGATGTGGGGTGGTGCCAAGCCTGCCGGGACGGGGACTTACACAGGTGGTCTGGGGGCGGAGCAGCTCGAGTTTCTCCGGAACTACCTGCCGCATGTTGATCCGAGCCGTCTGCTCGTGTTCATGATGCACATCCCCCTGATGGGGGTGGCCGACCGGGAGGAGTTGTTCCGGTTGATCGAGGATAGGCCCTATACCATGAGCATTTCAGGGCATACGCATTGGCAGGCGCATTTCTTCCTGGATGAGGAGGATGGTTGGCGTGGAGCTGAGCCGCACCATCACGTCGTGAACGTAACCGTCTGCGGAAGCTGGTGGAGTGGGGAGCCGGATGAGTACGGGATTCCGCACACCATGATGGCGGATGGTGCCCCGAACGGTTATTCCATCATCACCTTTGATGGGCAGAGCGCGGTGGTGGACTTCAAGGCCGCGCGGCGCCCGGCTGATTACCAGATGCATGTGGAGGCTCCTGAAGTCTTGGCCTTCGGATCCGAGGAGGTTGTACCGGTTCATGTGAATGTATTTGGAGGGAGCGACCGATCCAAAGTGGAGATGCGCATTGGGGATGAGGGTGAGTGGGTGCAGCTGGAGAAGGTGCTGGAGCCCGACCCGTATTTTCTGCGGTTGAAGACGGCGGAGACCAACACAGTGAGCCTGGTGGGGCGGCCGTTGCCGGGGGTGAAGAACTCCAATCACCTCTGGAAGGGCATCCTGCCTCAAGGCCTGCCAGTGGGCACTCACCGTATCTGGGTTCGGTCTGAGGATATGTATGGTCGCGTGATGAATGGGTCCAGGGTGATTCGGGTGGAGAAACGGTAGGGGGCGTGCGGGGCACGCGGAACTGCGCTTCGCTTTGCAGTCCAAGAGGTTGGCGTAACCAGGTGTAGGGCTGGCTGCTTAGAGATCGCCTTGCCAGAATTCTCCCAAATGAAATTGCTTTGCGCACTCATGTGAGTTCACGGTCACCCGGTGCGTTTCTATTCTTGCGTTGGCCGCCGCAGACTTTTCAGCTTGCTTCTGCTTGTTTCGATCAACTCGGCCCTGGTAGGCGGGCCTCCATACATCTCGCCCCGCCAGGCGACTTCCATCACAGCCACCGAGGCGCTGCTAAGTGGCACTGCCGGGGCAGCCGCCAACCATACCGTGGCCTACTTCGAATATGGTCTCGATAGCACCTATGGCAACATAGCCGGATTCACCACCCTCTCCTCCACCGACGAGAAGGAGATCTCGATCAGGATCGGATCGGCAGCGGGATCGTTGCGGAACATCCGTCGAACCCAGCTTGTGCAGGGTGACAAATTCATGTCCCCGGCTGTGTGTTCGGCAGATGGAACAAGGATCCTGATGGCTGAGGCAGGGAGCGCCAACGGTGGCGGAGGTGGATATCTTTACACTTCCTCGGATTCCGGTCTGACATGGTCCAGAGGTGACCGCCATGGCTACTGGTCCGGTCTCGCTTGCTCAGCGGATGGTCTCAGGCTGGTGGCGGTGGAATTGCCCGGGTGGATTCGTGTTTCCGTTGATGGGGGCGGGACGTGGTCGACCCCGATTGTGCCACCTCATGCCGAGGCTGCGCGATCGGCACGGAACTGGCAATCCGTGGCCTGCTCCGCTGATGGTATGAGGATCGCCGCGATTGCCCGATCCAGCCAGAGTATGCCTGAGGAGGGTGTGTATCTCTCATCGGACGGAGGTTCAACCTGGTCGCGCAGCAACCCGTTCCCTTCCGGAAACTACAAACAGATCGCCTCCTCGGCAGATGGATTGACGTTGGCGATGACCGGGCCATCACTGCACACCTTTATCTCCAGTAATGGCGGCTTTAACTGGACAGATAGGGCTGCCATTGATGGCTCGATGGCGCTTTCCGGTGACGGAAGGACTTTGATTGTCGCGAAGCCCGGTGGAAGGATTTACGTGTCCAAGAACGGTGGGTTGAACTGGTTTAATCCGGCCGATGGGGTCATCAAAAACTGGCAAGGCGTGGCTGTCTCTTTTGATGGCTCGAAACTTGCCGCATCCTTCGACGAGACGACAGCTGCCGGAGGCGATGGGGTTTTGCTTTCCTCGGACGGAGGATTTACGTGGACATCCCATCAAGGTTTTGACCTGGGTAGCGGGTTCTACAGCATCGCCATGTCTGTTGACGGAATGCAGGTGGTTGGAGGCGGCAATAACAACAGTTTCATTTCCATGAATGCTGCTGCCGCCGATCTGGCTCCGAACACAACCTACCACTTTCGCATGATTGGACTGAACCGGGAGGGTAGCGCTCGGGGGCCTGACATGACGTTCACCACGACCGGTCCATCCGCCCCGGCTGCCACGACGCTGCCAGTTATCGTTGGAGGTGCAACAGAGGCTGGCCTGCGAGGTGAAGTGCGTCCGAATGGTTTTGCCACTACCGCTTACTTTGAGTTCGGGCTGGATGCCGGTTACGGACATCAATCTGAACTGATCGAAGTAGCAGCAGGGCAGGGTGGGGTCGTGAAGGTTGGCATTGGCTCCGCAGATGACACCGAGGTTGGCGTGGTTTGGTCCGCACGAACAAACGCACCCCTGGCCTACCGTCTTTCTTCGTCGGCTGATGGTACCAGGCTGTTGTCGGTTCCCAGCAGCGGTCAGATCCATACCTCTTTGGATGGTGGGGCGACGTGGCGTGCCAGCGGGCCGGCACTGAGCTGGGCTGCAGTCGCGTCGTCCGCTGATGGCATGAACCTGGTAGCAGCGGCTTACCGGGGCTCCATCTACACTTCCTCTGATGGCGGCCTGACCTGGGCGACTGCGAACAGCACTCCGCCCAACACAAGGTGGCAGCATGTGGCGTGTTCCTCGGACGGCGGGAGTCTTGTGCTGGTCGTGTATGGGGGGGGAATCTACACCTCGACTGACCAAGGTTCCACCTGGACGCAGCAGGTGCAGGCCCCCAACTTGAATTGGACGTCCGTTGCATCCTCAGCTGACGGCATGAAGCTGGCTGCTGTGGCTGATGCAGCAGAAATTTACACCTCGGAGGATGGAGGCCTTAGTTGGAAATCCAGCGGTTCGAAACGTTCCTGGAGGTCTATTGCCTGCTCAGCCGACGGTAACAGGCTTGTGGCTTTGGACCATACGACCGGTTGTGTGATCTCCACCGACGGGGGGGTATCCTGGGTCGATCGTGGGCCGGTTGACCCGTTCAACCGTTTTTTTGGGTTTACCAGTGTAGCTTCATCGGCTGATGGCTTGAAGCTGGTTGCCACATCGGGTTTGGATACCCTCAGGTCGGTAAACGGCGGGGAGACCTGGGTGACTATCGAGAGTGCTGCATCGCGCGGGCGGGTGGTTTCCTCATCGGATGGCGAGCGACTGGCAACGGCGACCAGCAGCGGTCAGCTATTTACCACTTCTCGGTCCGAAGGCGCTACCGCTGAACTACTGCCAAACACCATCTACCATTACCGGCTTGTTGCCATTAATGGTGAGGGGCTGGTTGCGGGTGAAGAGATGACGTTCCGCACGTCCGGGCTTGCTCCCACGGTGGCAACGCTGCCGATTCCATTCACCAACAGCAGCCCCGCGGGCACCATCCTGCTGGGCACAGTGAATCCGAATGGTTTAGCTGCCTCCGTCTACTTTGAATATGGTTTGGACACAGTCTATGGGCTGTCGAGTCCGGTCCAGGATGTGCCACAGGGCCATCAGGAACAGGATGTTAGCATTGGAATCAGCGGCCTGGCAGCTGCGACGGTCTATCACTATCGATTGGTGGGCGTCAGTGAGGACGGTATTTCTCTGGGTGAAGACCAGACCTTTCAAACTCCTTCCATGCGGCAGGTTCCGGGGACGGATAAGCCAGCTGTGATCACTGGTCCGGCAGTTCTGACCGATGCTGCAGTTACTCTTCAAGGGACGGTCAACCCCAGCGGGCTAGCTACGGAGACCTATTTTGAGATCGGCCAGGATACGAGCTACGGGACTCATGCCGGCCTGACCAGCCTGGCTGCCGGCCTACAGGACAGCCCGGTTCAAGCTGTCATTGGGGCCTTGGCTTCCGGGAGGACCTACCATTACCGCCTCGTGGCGGTCAACGCGGCCGGGGCTGCGCATGGTGAAGACATGACCTTCACCACACCGCAGGTGACGCGTTTCATCTCGCCGGAGATAACGACCTCCCTGCAATATCGTCAGCTCAGCTTCCAGAGTGATCCCGGATTGGTCTTCTCGGTGTCTTTCAGCACGGATGCGAACCTGGCCCCGGAGCATTGGACCGGGCTTGGACAGACGTTTGAAGATCCTCCAGGGACCTATCGGTTCCTCGACATGAACCCGCTCGAGGGGGTTCGCTTCTACCGTTTGATCGCCCCTTAACCGGCGCTGGCTGAAGAGGGTGTGGGGCCGGTTGGGCTATACTGTGGGGTTATCCTGACAACACGGTTTGGACCACTTGGTGGGCACTGCTTTTCACCCGAAGTGGCCGGTCATCGTTTGTCGGGCAGCCTTGGCAACAGCTGTTGTATCTCTGCGGCCTGCATAAAGGTGCTCCAGCAGGACTCTGTTCGATGGTTTTCCACCATGGGTCCGATGGGGCCGACATCGATTCCCAGCAGTTCCGGGCTGAACCATTTCTCGTTTAGATTAAAGGCATCGATGGGGCCGAAAGGGCCCCAGGTCCTGTTGCCGTATTCGAGGTAGAGAGTTTGCAGAAACTGCAGGCTGGCCTCCGGGAGGTAAGGCATGGATGAAAGTGCGGCCGTCGGGGAGATGGTGCCGTTGTCGTGAGTGCTGCCCGGTTCATGCGCCATGTAGCCGGTCGGATCGAGGCTGGCTGTGAGACCCCAGAGCGGTCCGTAGTCCATGAAGTCCATCTGGCGTGAATGCGCGTAGGCGAGCTGGACCTTGCAGGCGTCGGTGAAGTGGTCGAAGTAGGTTTTTCCGTTGTAGGCGACCCGACGCGGGTCAAATCCGAGATAGGAATAGTGGGCGAAGAATAGGGGGAATCCCAGTCGTTGTCCGAGCTCATGCTGGACACCGAAGTCGGTGCGGTTGGTGGAGAAGGAGTCATTGTACCAGCTGTCCTGATAAGCTTTCATTGGAGCCGGGTGGGTGGGGCTGGCGAGGGCCAGGAGATACGTGATCTGGCATTCGTTAAAACCCCGGACGGGCATGTTCATGCGCCACCCATAATTCGGCGACCAATGCCAGAACAAGCAGGCACGGCCGCCTTTCTCCGAGGCAAACCAATCCCACTCGATCTCGCGCCAAAGCTTGTCAGCGAGGCTCCGGACCTGCTTTTCCAAGGCGTGGTCTTGATCGAAAAACTCCCGTGTGTAGAGGAGACCTTGGGCGAGGTATGCCGTTTCGACCAAATCGGCCCCGTCATCGTATTGGCTGAAGGGGATGGTTTCGCCGGTTTCCCCGTTGATCCAATGGGGGAAAGCGCCATGGAAGCGGTCGGCTTTCTCGTGGAGGAAGGTCAGGATTTTCAGTGCCTGAGTCGCTGCTTCCTGCCGGGAGCTGAAGCCACGCTCCACTCCGACACCGAGGTTGAACAGTCCCATGCCTGTGGCTCCGATGGTGCAGAGTTCCGGTTTGCGGGGGGCACCCTCGCGAGCCAGGCCGGAAACCGGATGCCCGTAGTGGTAGAAGTAACGCCAGCTGGCTTCCTGAAGCTCCGTCAGGAGCAGGTCGGGTGCATGGGGTTGTGATGTTCCCTGGACTACCTCGGACCATTCCGATGCGCTCGCGATCCCTCCTGATTCATCCGGGTTTACCGAACGCAAGCGGTAGTAGCGTGTGGCGTGGGCCTTGCCGATGAAATCACAGTAGGCGGGGACTTCCCGGTGCAATCCCTGATGCAGGGGAATATAGGGGCCGCCGGGGGAGGAGGAGGATTGGATTTCAAAATAGCGGGCGGAGGATTCCGGCCAGATGAGGTCTACTCGCAACTGGCGCGAATAGGCCGTGAGGACGGGGCGGGGGAGTTCCGGGGTGTTGGAGGCATGGGCGAGAGACGAGATCAATAGGGCTGCCAAGAGGTAGTGTATGAGGCGACTTGGGTTCCGTATGGGCATGCCTGGGAGTGTGGTGATTTCGATGCATGATTCAACCTCCGATCCAAGAGGGGTTTCCAAGAATCCGGATGGCTCGTGGTGCTTTCTCCGGCTCTAGGCCCTGTATTTCCACGAGGTCAGCCGGCTGCACGACTGAGCCGGATCCGCGCCCTGGTCACTTCTCCGGGCTAGGAGGTGAAGAGGTCCATTTGTCCGTTGGGATCCGGGCGGCGGAAGGAGGATGTCGAGAGTTCCGGGGGGCGGGGTTGAAGGCCGGAGCGGCGGGCATTGACGTCGAAGAACTGGTGCAGTTGATCCGCGAGCGGGCCGCTGCCGGTCATGCGTTGGTCGAAGCTGGAGTTGTAGAGCTTGCCGCCACGGAGTTCGCGGAGTCGGTTAAGCACTTTCTCTTTGCGGTCGGGGTAGTGCTCGGAGAGCCAGTTGACGAAGATGGGTTCGACG
Source organism: Verrucomicrobiota bacterium (assembly GCA_046047235.1). Taxonomy (GTDB): domain Bacteria; phylum Verrucomicrobiota; class Verrucomicrobiia; order Limisphaerales; family JAHDYP01; genus JBMTVN01. The sequence goes on from JBJOII010000017.1 coordinate 35,084, forward strand.
CTGAGCGGAAGTCGGAGTGGGACGTATTTGGCCCAGCGAGCACCGTGTTCGGCGGCTGCGCGGAGAATTTGTGGGATCTCGTGGTCGTTGAGTCCGGGGATGATGGGGGACACCAGGATGCCGACGGGGATGTTGGCTGCTGTGAGTTGTTGGATGGTGGAGAGCCGGGAGGCGGGGCCGGCCGTGCGGGGTTCCATGGTGCGGCGCAGGTCGGGGTCGAGCGTGGTGATGGAGATCAGGACCGTTGCCGTCTGGTAGCGGGCCATTTCCTGGAGCAGATCGATATCCCGGCAGACCAGCGCATTTTTGGTGATGATCGTGAGTGGGTTGCGGAAGTCGAGCAGCACCTCGATGCAGCGTCGAGTGATCTGGAGCTTTCGTTCCGCGGGCTGATAGGGGTCGGTGACTCCTGACATCGTGATGACCTGAGGTTGCCAGCGCGGGGAGAGCAGTTCGCGGCGGAGCAATTCGGGGGCGCGTTCCTTGATGAGGATACGGGTTTCGAAGTCGAGGCCGGATGAGAAGCCGAGGTATTCATGGGTGGGTCGGGCGTAGCAGTAGACGCAACCGTGTTCGCATCCGCGGTAGGGATTGATGCTGAAGTTAAAGGGGATATCAGGGCTGTCGTTCTTGCTGAGGATCGAGCTGGTGGCGTCGCGGTAGAACTCGGTGGACGCGGGCCGTTCTTCGGGGTCGTACCAATCGGGGTCTGCTGTAAGGTGGAGGTTCTCGAACCGGTTGGCCGGGTTGTGGTGGACTCCGCGTGCGTGCTGAGTGTTGGGGCGTGGTTCTTCCAAGATTGTGGGGTGCAGGGGGGAGTTGTCCGAGTCTAGCCAAAGAAAAGGATGTTCCCGTCCGATGTGGCGATGACGAGTTCTCCGGTCGGGGAGACAGAAGGCTGGGCTTCGATCGAACGAGCGGTGGTGTGGTGGATGTAGCCCCAGCCATTCGCGTCGATCTCGTGTATTTGGCCAAGAGGATCGCCTAGCCAGGCTGTCCCGTTGGCATCCACAACAGGACTGGCGAGCAGGTATTCAGAGCCGGTCCTGTAGGTCCACTCGATCTGGCCTTCGGGTCCCAAGGCATGGAGATTTCCCGCGAGGTCAGCGATGCGGAGTGAGCCGTTCGGGCCAAGTGTCGGAGTGGCTTGCACACATGCGGGGAGGGAGCTGGTCCGGATGGCGGAACCGCCCTTTAAGTCTTGAACCGCAAGGACGGAGTCGGTGTCGTGGTTAAGAACCGCAAAGAGCAGGTCGTTCGAGGCATCCACGACGGGACTGGCAGCCGTCATCATTCTGCGCGGACCCCGGCTGCCTGCCTCCTCCACGTGCAACACATGCTCTGAGCCATCCTGACTGAGCCGGACCAATTCGATACCCTTTTCCCAGACAGCGCGCAGTATGTAGATGTTACCATCAGCCGAGGCGGCAGCGGCGCTCTGGGGGTAAATGCCGGCATCCCACGATGCCATGACGCTGCCGTCCCCGGAACTCAACCTTGTCCAGCGACCTCCCCAGCTACTGACGAGAATCGAGTCGTCCAATGGCAGGATCGCCGAGAGGATGCGAGGATCCGAAGTTGTTTGGATCTCCGTTTCCCAGAGGAGGTCACCGCTGGAGGCATCCAGCGCGCAGGCATGCCCCTGTAACGTGCCGACGTAGAGACGCGAATCATCGGAGGCCAGCGCTGGGGTCGTGACGGTGCCAGCGGACAGTCGTGCCTTCCACGCCGGTCTGCGCTCGGCGTTGAATGCGTGGACTCCACCGCGTGCATCAGCAAGGTATGCCGTCCCGGAGCTGGCAAAGAGGACTGACGACTTGGAGGGGGCGTTAACCTGAATCGACCGGGGCGCGGCAGGGCTTGAGACCAGTCTGCACCGGGCCCGACCCGAGCGTTGCGCGTCACCGCCGGCCGTGCGCCACGTCGGGAAGGATGGTATGGGAACAGGTTGCTTTGAGTTCAAGACGCTGTCCTCCGGTAGGTGGGTTCAAAACCAAAGCGTGCCTTGTCTAGCGGGGTGCCAACCGTTTCAATATTGGACAAACGGTTTTCACCGAGGCCACGATTGCGGGCTAGCGCGAGGTAATTGGTGCCGTTCACGAAGGGCCAGGTGCGGTCCGGTGCGGTGGGATCGAAGCCCATGGCCGAGGCGGCGACGGCGTCCGTGCAGACCGCGTTGCGCCCGGCGATGAGCAGGCCGGGGCGAGTGACCCGCACCATGGATCCCATCCACCAGCCCTCGGCTGACTGGATGGTGCTGATGGCGTCGATGACGACGAGATCGATAGGGAAGGCTGCGGCGAGATCAACGATGAAGCGGGGCACGTTGTGGCCGTGGTCGCCTTCGATGGATTTGCCGTTGAAGCTGGCGGCTGAGGTGAGGGGGAGCCTGGAACAGTTGTGCATCGTGCCGCTCCGGTAATCCATGGCGTTCTCATCGGGCTCGGACTTGAGGTCATCGCCGTAGAGGGAGCTGGGAGGGATGCCGAACAGGTTCTTCATGCCGGCGGTGACACCTCCTGATACGTGACTTTTCAGTTTGGCAAGCGAGATCAGGACGTCCGTATCGGTGTAAGTGCGGTTGACTTCCCATGCCGTGGCCAGTTCGGGGGTGCCGGGGGTTTTGACCCAGGCGTAAGAGCTGTGGCGGCCGAGGTTGCGGGTGTTTTCGAAACGGGCTTTGCCTTCCATGGCGGCGTTGAACTCCGCGAGGTTGAAACCGTAACCGAGGAAGCTTTGCTGGTCGGTTTCGCGGAAGGGTAGCTGGTCGGTGAACGTGACGGAGCGAGCACCGTATTGGACGAGCAGTGCCCCCAACGCTTGAGCCACCACCGGATGAACGATAACCGTCAACGAGAGGGGAATGCCGGCGAGATCCGCTTGGGAGGAGTTCACCAGATTGACTTTGACCGTGACGTGTTTGCGGCGGACGAGCCGACCTACCCCGCCGATTTCGTCGAACATCATGTTGAGTTCGCGTTTAACAGCGCTGTAATCGTATCGCGGGCATAGATGAAGGCTCACAGGTGAGCGGGGCGGTGCGGGGGCTGCCACGACCGACGCCGCCGCGGGCAGAGCGGCCGCAGCACCAGCCGCCATCTGAAGGAAGTGCCTGCGCGTCAGTAATCCACCGGGGCACTGCGGTGCTTTGCCCGGAAACATGGAAGCCGGATCCTTGCGGAACATGCATCAATGAAGATCCAGAAAGCGATGAAGTCAATGCTGGTGGGCCCCTCCAGTCGTGGTCGGACCACGGCAACTCATTCGCGCGTAAGTTCTTGCCGCAAAAACAATCCTGTTTTGAGGCCTATGGAGCGCTTTTTGCCCCTGTTTTCGGCTCCATAGCTTCGGGAGCGGCAGCGACCAGAGGACTGGTGGTATGGGGCTCTTTTTGGGCCCCAAAAGGGCTCCATAGGGCCGAATACGGGCCGCTTTTATTTGTAACATGTTTGGGTGGAGTGGGTTGTCGTGGTCCGACCACGACTGGGTTGACATTGGGTGGAGTGGGTTGTCGTGGTCCGACCACGACTGGGTTGACAGGAGGGGGATCGGGTCTTCATTGGCGGCACTGATGCATAAGAAGCTCCATTTGCCTGAGAAGGCCTGTTGTGTTTGTGGACGGCCATTTGTGTGGCGCAAGAAATGGGAGCGGGTGTGGGATGAGGTGAAGTATTGCAGTGACCGTTGTCGGCGTCGTCGTGGAGGTGAGGGGTGAGTTTGGCGCTGGTTTGGTTTAGGCGGGATTTGCGGTTGCGGGACAACGAAGCGCTGGTGGGGGCGGTGCGGGAGTTCGACCGTGTGTTGCCGGTGTATGTGATTGATCCGAGGGAGTGGGGTTTTTCGAGCCATGGATTTCGGCGGACGGGGGTTTTTCGGACGCGGTTTTTGGGCGAGTGTGTTGAGTCATTGCGGGAGGGCTTGATGGAACGCGGGGGGGATTTGTTGGTGGTTGAGGGCTGGCCGGAGGTGGTTTTGCCGGAGTTGATCACGAGGCATGGTGCAGAGGCCTTGTTTGCCAGCAGGGAAGTGGGCTGGGAGGAAGCTGAGTTGGAGCGTCGGTTGGTGGATGCCTTGGGGGATGGATCTAAGGTGCGGTGGTTTCGTGGGCAGACCTTGCTGCATCCCGAGGATTTGCCGTTCGAATTGGACGCTCTCCCGTCTGTGTTTACCGTCTTTCGTCGGCGGGTGGAGGCGGGCTGGGTCGTACGGCAGGAGTTGCCGGTGCCGGAGCGGGTTCCCTGGCCTGAGCGTGTGGAGCGTTGCGTTGCGGGGTGTTTCGAGCGGTATGGGGCAGGGGAGGTGGAGGATGACGAACGGGCCGTGCTGCGGTTTCGGGGTGGGGAACCTGCGGGGCTGGGCAGGCTTGAGTCGTATTTCTGGGAGGGTGACCGACTGAGATCCTACAAGGAGACCCGGAACGGGCTGGTGGGCCCGGAGTATTCTTCGAAGTTTTCTCCGTGGCTGGCGATGGGCTGTTTGTCACCCCGGACCGTGTACTCTGAGGTGCTGCGGTATGAGGCGGAGCGGGTGAAGAACGACTCGACCTATTGGCTGGTCTTCGAGCTATTGTGGCGGGATTACTTTCGGTTTTTGCTCGAGAAAGCAGGGCGGCGCCTGTTTTGGGCGGGTGGATTGAGGGGGCGGGCGGGCGGGGGGGAGCGGGATGCTGAGGTCGTGACGCGTTGGCTGGAGGGGCGGACGGGGCAGCCCTTTGTGGATGCGGGCATGCGTGAGCTGAGGTTGACGGGTTATCTTTCCAACCGCATGCGGCAGAACGTGGCGTCGTATTTCGTGCACGATCTGGGGCAGGACTGGAGAGTTGGGGCGGAGTGGTTTGAGTCGATGCTCGTGGATTATGACGTCAGCAGCAACTGGGGTAACTGGGCTTACCTTGCGGGGGTGGGGACGGATCCGCGTGAGGGACGTCGGTTCAATGTGGTGGGGCAGGCGGAGCGGTATGATCCCGTGGGGGAGTATCGGAAACTTTGGGCGGAGCGGTAGATGGGGCGGGATTGGGAGCAAGGGGCCGGGAGTCCGCAGGGATTCAGTCTGCGGACTCCCGGCGGCTTGTGGTTAATCGTGGTAGTGGGGTTTGGGCAGACGCTGGTCCCGGTTATAGGGTGGATCCTCGTGGGGTGGGATGTCCATGTCGGGGAACTCATCCTCCCAGCGTTTTCGCCAGAATGAATCCGCGTAGTATCTCAGGTAGAGATCTGTGGGGTCGTCCTGCGAGGTATACTCCGTCATATCGACGTGGTGGTTCCATCCGGAGTCTTTGGGGAGGTCCGGGTGTTTTTCCTCGATGAAGTCCTCCACGAGGATGGCGTAGAGTTCTCGGTCGGAGAGGTGGTTGGTGAAGCCGAGGAAGATGTGATGGTCGGCGAGGGCGTGGATGAGTTTATTGAGATGGTGGGGTAAGTCCGCGGGGCTGAGGGCAAGGATGGGTATTGGTTTGAAGCCATCCCGCTCGAGGATTTCCCTGAGTGTGGTTTTGGGTTTTTGTTCGATCAGGAGCATGTGTTGCAGGAACGCATCCTCGGCGGGGTCGGGATCCAGGCCGAGTGGCGGTAGTGGACCGGGTTCTGCGGGATGTTCCTGCCGGACCTCAACGTGCTTGTCGAGGGATGCTTCCAGGCGGGACACGAACTCGGCCATGAAATCGCACATGGCTTTTCCGTTGGCTTCGTTCAGTGCTCGGGTTTCGGTTTCATCCAGTGTCCAGAGGGGTTCGGTGATTTGGAGTGTGACCGTGGGGTTATAGAGTTCGATGACCACGCGGCCATTTGTTTCGCTGAACCATTCCAGATACGTACCGTTGGTCCAGACGCAGGGAAGGGGTGCCTTGTGGTCTTTGTGGAACCATTCCGTGAGGTCGACCGTGGGCATGCGGACCTTGCGGGACGCGGTGAGTTCACCGCAGACGCCCTGTTGCAGCGCTGCGAGGCCATCGAGCGGGGCGGCTCGGGCGGCGGGGTTTTCCAGGGTGAGAAGGCATCCGGCGAGGTCGGGAAGGGCATTGCCTTTTAGGTCGAGCCGGAGCGGTTCATCGCGTCCAAGGAGCCAGACGGTTCCGGTGACGCGGTTGCGGATGCGATTGTCGAGCACGAGTCGACACACTTGTTCGTGTATACGCCAAGCCATACGAATTGATTTGAATGAGTAACTACCTCCTTTGTCCTGCTGATCCATTCCGCGCGACGCGGTGCCCCGCAAGGACGTGGGGTATTCAAATCCGATTCTGCTTTGAGGCAAGGATATTCTTGGTGGAGACGTGAGGGGGTGGCGGTTTGCCTGTTATCGCTGCGGCTTGGCTGCTTAAGACCGGGGCATCAAAAAGGTGGGGCAAGCTTCCGGGGGGAAAGTGGGGGCGGGGGGAGCTTATCCGGGCGGTTGTGGCCTGCCTCCTCACACATCCGAGGGTGAGGTGGGGGGCGCTAGCGTTCCACGGCACGGAACAGCGTATTTGTGAGCTGGTCTTCGTAGAAGATCGTGTAGGGGCTGGTTGGGTTGCCCTCGACATCGGTAAACTCACCGTCGGTTGAGTTGCTGCTTTGGAGTATTCCCTGGAAAGTGATGTGAACATCGCCGAAGAAGTCTGTTTCAACGCGGAGAGCGGGCGGTGGCGGGGGGAGGACGGATACGGCGATTTCTCCTATGGTGGCGAAGGCGAAGGATTGGTTAGGGGGGGGCAGGGTATAGGATGAATTGATGTTCAGTCGCAGGTAGCGGCCGGCTGTGGGCTCGGTTAGGGCGAGGATATCGGCGGGGCAATTGGTTGTTTTGGAGAGGTAGTTGTGGAGGAGGAAGGAGCCGCAGGGGGTGCCTTCATCGAGCGGGTCGAAGCGGAGTTCAACATCGACATCCTCGAGGGAGACATTCCAGATGGCGATCTGGTCGACGGTATAGTTTTTGCCGAGATCAAATTCGAGGTAGCCGGTCAGGGGGAGGTCGAATGTGGCGAGGCTTTTCCAGGTGTTGGTGCTGGCAGGGTTGGCGGTGGTGTCCTGGCCGGAGTTGAAGTAGGCATCGAAGTCGGTGGAATTGCTATTGAAGCGCGTTGCGAGGCCGGACTGATCGAGCATTTTGGTGACGCGGTTTGTCTGGCTATAGGTGCCGAGAGTATTTTCCGTGACTTCGACCGGGCTGAGCATGGTGCCGGCATGGTTGGCTGAGAGGGAGGTGATGAGGAGCAGGAGCAGGGCGAGCGAGCGTGGGAAAGTTTGGGGTGGGTTATGCGTCATTAGGCACCACATAGTGCGGGAGCGTTCAACTTGGCGGGTTGGGTGCGCAAGCTGTTTTGTGCCCAAAGGGGCTGGCGTGGCCGGCGTTAACGGACTTCGATCAGGATCCGGCGATAGGTAGTCATAGGGGGGGTGCCTTCATCCGTGACCGCGAGTATCACGTGGTAAGTGCCAACGGGGGTGTTCGGGGGGATGAAGCAGGAGGTGATGGGTTGGTTGGGGTTCGAGAGGGTGAGTGGTGTTGGATGGGGTCCGGCTTCGGGGTAGGGGGAGTATTCGTAGGACAGGTTATCCTGATCGGGATCTGAGGAAGCTGAAGCGTCCAGATGGACAGTTGAGTTTGGAGTGGCGTGCAGGATGAGGGGCGCAGGGGGTGGAGTGTTGTTGAGTTGGGCGACCGGGTGATGATTGGCTTGGGAAGGGGGTTGGACGCACCAATCGAGACGGGCCCGGAGGTCGGACTGGAAGGCGGGGCGCCAGCGCGCGACCGTGAGTCGGGTATGATTCAGGCCGTCCAGACTGTCGGCGGCATCCCGGAAGTGTCTTGGGGACGTTTGGGTATAACGTCCGCCCCAGCCGCCTGCTTCGGGGTGATCTGGCAGGTTGAGTCCGTTTTCCAGGAAGAAGAACCAGGATGGAGTATCGCCTTCCTTGAGGGCGCCGTGGGGGTTGGGGGCGGTCCAGGTGCGGGTGGGGTAGAGGGCGCCGAGGGGGCCGTGGTTCTGGAGGACGTGTTCCGTGAGCCACTCGCGTGAGGTGCAGTCGAGGTCGCCTTCGAGATACATTCCGCGGAATGCGGCGTCGCGTCTGTCGGCTCCTTCAGGGGCCGCGCTGAGGATATAGAAGAGTTCGGGGAACTGCTTTTGAATCCAGGGGGCGAGGCCGTCCTGGTCGGCGATATCGAAGACCCGGGTTCGCTGCAGGATGGAGTCGAGGTGATCCTTGGAGAGATTTTGGCGTATTCTCCAGAGTGCCTGGGCGAGGTCGGTTTGGCCGCCCCAGATGGAGATGTTGAGCGGGCGCGGGTCGGCATGTTTGAGGCGTTGGATGATCCAGTTTGATCCGGGGGTGTCGTGCTCGGGACCGATGGCGTGTTGGCCGCGCTGGGGGTTGCCGGGGTGGACGGTGTTGCGGAGTGATTCCGCTGTGGGGTAGTTGGGATTATGGAGCGAGAGGTTGGGTTGCACTTCTTTGTAGGCTGTGATTGTGGCGTGGATGAGATCGACGCGGGTGGTGGCTATTCCCAGTTCGCCCGGGGTTCCGGAGGCGGAGGCGACGAGGCCTTCGATTTGGAGCTGGTTGGAGTGGAGGAGCAGGCGGATGAGGGATTGCTGGTCATCCGGGTCGCCGCCGATGTCGGTGAGGACGAGTAGTCGGGGGAGCGTGGCTGGAGATGCTGCGAGGGTGGCGGTGTGGGTGGAGAGGAGGAGGATTGGGAGGAGGGCGGAGGTGAGGAGGGAGAGGGAGTTCGGGGACATGAGAGGAGGGTTCATGAGGGTGGGGTGAAGTCAACACAGGAAACGATCTGCGGGATGCGGGGGACTTTTTACATTGTCCAAGTTGTTCGTGGGGAGCGGGCTGTGGCGGGGATGCGGGCATTTGGGGCATTAAATGTTTGAGCCATGGGAGAGCGTGTGTGTTGAATGTGGGCTGAACGTACGGAAATGAATGCACGCGAGCTAGTCAGTGGCGCGTGCATTTACGCTTTAACGACGGAACTATTGCCATGTGTGGAATTGCGGGAATTATCAGCCGGAGCGAGGAGGAATTGGGAGGGTCGTTAAGGACCTTGTTAGAGACGATGCACCATCGGGGGCCGGATGGGGCTGGTTACGTGATTGGTGATCATCTTGAGCACAAGGGGGCGTTGGGGGAGTTGAGTTTTGATGGGCGCAAGGGGCGGGCTGCGTTTGGGCATGTGCGCTTGGCGATCACGGGGGATTCGTCTGCCTTGCAGCCTTTCCGGTCAGGGGATGGGACCATGGCGGCGCTGCACAATGGGGAGATTTACAATTATCGGGATTTATGGCGTGCGGTGGCGGACGGAGAGCCTCCGCGGGGGAATGACAGTGAGGTGTTGATGCGGCATTTGGAGCGGGGGTATCAGGGTGATTTATTTGAGGATGTGCAGCGGGTGCTGCCGAAGTTGGATGGAGTTTATGCGTTGGCGATTACGGATCAGCGTCAGACCGTGTTGGTGCGGGATCGGGTGGGGGTGAAGCAATTGTATTACGTGAGATCGAACGGGCATGTGGCGTTTGCTTCAGAGCGGAAGCCGTTGTGGAGGTTGCTGGGGCGGGATGCGGACATTCACCGGCTGGGTCCGGGGAACCTGTTGAAGATTAGTGAGACGGGGGCGGAGGAGGCGCGCTTTTGGGATCCTGCGGTGTTGCGTCAGGCGCCGCTGTTTGAGTCGAGGGATGAGGCCCTGCGCGGGTATGACCAGTCATTGAGGGCAGCGTTAAAGAAGCGGCTGGCCGGGCGGGATCGGGTGGGGATTATTTTTTCCGGGGGGATTGACAGTTTGCTGATTGCGTATCTGGTGCGGGAGATGGGGATTCCGTTTTGTTGTTACACCGTGGGTTGTGGAGAGAACTCACCGGACATTGAGTGGTCGCTGAGGCTGGCGAAGCAGTTTGGCTTCCCGATTCAGACTTGCGAGTTATCGGAAGCGGATGTTGAGGCCTTGTTACCTGAGGTGATTCGGGACATTGAGGATCACAGTTTGAATCAGGTGGAGGTTTCCGTGCCGATGTATGCGGCGAACCGGATGGCACAGGAGGCGGGGGAGCGGGTTTTATTGACCGGGCAGGGGGCGGACGAGTTGTTTGGTGGATATTCATGGTATCCGAAGGTCGTGGAGCAAGACGGTTACGGCGCCTTTGTGGAGCGGTCATGGGAGGACACCTGTTATCTCTACAAGGAGTGCCTGGAGCGGGAGGACAAGATCTCTATGGCTCACAGCATGGAGCTGCGGGTGCCGTATTTGGATCCTGTGGTGATTGAGGCTGCCTTTCAGGTGCGACCTGAGTGGAAGGTGAACGCGGGTGAGGACGTGCTGGGGAAGCGTTTGCATCGCGAGTATTGTTCGTGGATTGGGATTCCGGACGAGATTTCGAACCGGGTGAAGGAGGCGGCGCAGCATGGGGCGAACGTGCATGACACCATCACAGCTTTAGCGGAGAAGCGGGTTCCCGACGGGGCCCGGTTAGCGGCGGCGGGCTATGATGTGGGGCGTTCCGTTCACGAGAAGCTGGGGAGTTCGTCGCGGTATGGTTACCGGTATGGGGAGGAGCATTTATGGAAGCCATCGCCGGTGGTGCAGTATTATCTGGATGGTTTGGCAGCGGCGCAGGAGATCTTGTTGCCGGAGGCTGAAGAACAGTTGCGCGAGGTGAAGGGTCGTTTGTCCTGCTAGAGTAGAAAGGGATTTGTATGCGATTGGAGCGTCCGAAAGAGATTGAGCGATTTGGGTCTATCCGGTTTGGGGATTTGCAGCGGATTTTTGAATTGGATTCGGGGCCGGACTATGGGGAGCCGCCGACCGTGACCTCTGCGGTGATGCGTGTGGGGCATGAGGCTTTGGCCAGGGTGCAGCAGCAGATGGCGATTATCGTTCCCGTGAAGGAGGAGCGGTTGAAGCTGATTGAGGGGGTGATTTGCGGGATTCCGCATCCGTGTCTGGTGATTCTGGTGAGCAACAGTCCCCGGGTGCCGGTGGATCGTTATGCCATGGAGGAGGATGCGCTGCAGGAGTTTTGTCATTTCACCGGCAAGCGGGCGGTGATTGTTCACCAGAAGGACCCGGTGATGGGTGAGGCTTTTGCGGGCGTTGGCTACAAGAGTCTGCTGGAGAGCGGGGTGATTCGGGATGGCAAGGCGGAGGGGATGTTATTGGGGACGGCGCTGGCGAAGCTGGCGGGCAAGAAGTATGTGGGTTTCATTGATGCGGACAACTACTTCCCCGGGGCGGTGGAGGAGTATGTGCGGGCGTATTCGGCGGTCTTTGCGACTAGTGATTCGCCCTACACCATGGTGCGGATTGCCTGGCACAGTAAGCCCAAGATCGTGGAATCCCGGTTGTTTTTCCGGAAGTGGGGGAGGACATCTGCGCAGACGAACCAGTTTTTGAATCGTCTGCTGTCGCATTACACGGGATTTGAGACCGAGATTATCAAGACAGGGAATGCTGGTGAGCATGCCATGACCATGGACATGGCGATGACGTTGGATTACTCGGCGGGTTATTCCATTGAGCCCTATCACATCATCAACCTGATTGAGCAGTTTGGCGGGATCCAGGAGAGCACGCTGCCGGAGGTGATGCGGCACAAGCTGGAGGTGTATCAGGTCGAATCCAGGAACCCGCATTTGCACGAGGCGGGGGACGAGTCCCACATTGACCGGATGAGTTTCCTGGCGATGCAGGTGTTGTATCATTCCAGCGTGTGTCCTCCGGCTTTACGGAAGGAGTTACAGGCGGCGATGGTGAAGCAGGGTTTCATCAAGGAGCGGCAGCGTCCGCCGAAGCCGGCTTATTTCCCGCGGCTCGGCAGTATCGATTTCGACGCCTTTGCGAAGCACATTGCGGGAAGTCCCGTGGGGGCGGCGTTGTTGGGGCAGGAGTAGGGTGGCAGGAGGCGTGGTTAGCTGAAGGAACAGATGGCGATAACTACATCCATGGTCGTGTTTACAGATCTGGACGGCACGTTGCTGGATCATGACACGTACGACTACTCGGCGGCGTTACCGGGCTTGGGCTTGTTGAAGCGGCGAGGGGTTCCGCTTGTGTTTTGTTCCTCCAAGACGCGGGCGGAGCAGGTTGTTTATCGGGAGGCATTGGGGCTGCGGGATCCATTCATTGTAGAGAACGGTGGGGCGATCTACATGGAGGTTGACACCTTTGATCCGCCGGCGGGAGAGGTGCTGGCGGATGGTCGGTATCGGGCCTTGGTGTTTGGCGAGGTGTATCGGGAGATTCGGAAGCGGCTGGTCCATGTCAGGTATGAAGCGATGCCGGAGGTGAGGGGATACGGGGATCTGGACGTGGAGACCTTGATTCCACTGTTGGGTTTGGATGCGGAATCGACCCGTAGGGCCATGCGGAGGGAATTTGAGGAGACTGTGGTCACGCCGTTGTCGGCGGAGCGGCTTGAGGAGTTTCGCAATGCCCTGGCGGAGGTCAATCTGACGCTGAACCGCGGAGGGCGTTTCCTTGGTGTGTCTGCCGGCAACGACAAGGGGCGAGCGGTGTCGGCGCTGACAGAGGTTTATCGGCGTCGCGATCCAAATGTCGTGACCGTGGGTATTGGTGACAGTTGGAACGACGTGCCAATGCTGCGGGCGGTGGACCGTCCGATGCTGGTGCAACGTCCCGGGGGGCGTTGGGAGGATTTGGAGGTTCCGGGTTTGGAGCGGGTTCCGGCGATCGGGCCGACGGGTTGGACGTTGGCGATGCAGGGGTTGCTGGGAGAGGGGAGATAGGGAATCGGATATTGGAGATGGGATATGGGAGATAGGAGATAGGATATGGGAGATAGGAGATAGGAGATAGGAGATGGGAGATGGGATATGGGATATGGGATATCGGATGTTCGTATAGGGTTCGAGGTGGGTGCGCCTGCGTGGTGAATGGCGCAGGGAGAGAGAAGCGAGGAGAGGGGGGGGCGTGACCTCTGACCACTGGCCTTGGGTGGTCGATGCCGATAGCGATCCCGATTTCGATTTCGATGCGTGAGCGAGGTGGGTGTGCGGGTTTGGAGCACGGGTTTGGCTGGAATGGAGGGGTGACTCGCTCGCTGACTCCTGACTCCTGACCTCCGGCCTTGCTATTGGTTGCGGCGGGCGGCGGAGCGCATGAGGCGTTGGAGCCAGCGTTGGTAGCGGTCGAGGGCCCATTGTTCGATGGGCAGTTTGTCCTGGAGTTTAAGCACGAGGGCGCGGTGGCGTTTTGTCATGTAGAGGGAGGCGTGGCGTTCGTGTCGGTCCATGCGTTGTCGGTCCAGGGCGGACCAGTTGCGGTGGACGGC
>JBJOII010000018.1:0-47464 GCA_046047235.1 Verrucomicrobiota bacterium
CAGTACCGCGGCGTTCAACTGGATCAGACTCTGGCGACGTTCGTTCATCGTGATCTCCGGCGGGCGATACCTTTGGATCCTGCCTCTCGAAATGCCAGTGCTAATGACGGCTGGTTCCTGGATCACACTTCCGCAGTCCACTGTCGCTCGGCGGACCCGGCGGCCGGGATACTGATTTTGCGATCCAGCCCCAGCCCCCGGCTCTGCCTGCCCGAGATGTCTTGGACAACCCGCAAAAGTCCGTCTAAGTTCGCGTCTCGTCGGTTGGGAAACGCCAAAAGATCCTGTCACTGTCCATGAGCATTCCTGCACTCCTCTTGCCGCTCGCTTTGCTGGCCGGTCTCGGTCCGGCCATCGGCTCGCAGCAGTGGGATTGGGAGTATGATGTGGAGACAGTATTTGAGCCCAACGCGAAGGATCACATCGTCGAACTGGCCAATGCGCAACGCTCCTCCGAGGGATCCACCCGATTCTGGTGTGCCTTGGAAGCCGGCACGCAGGCCCGCGTCACCCAGCACTTCGCCTTCACCAACTCTATCGAGCAGGCTCACCTGCAGGCCCATTCGCTCTACGCCGCCAACTTCTCCAAGGACATCTACGGCCAGGCCTCGCTATGGGCTTCCAAAGACGGCCTGACTTGGAGCCGGTTGCTCAACATCCCACGACCCGGGATCCCAACCGTCAACCTCACCTACGACGGGCTGTTGCCTCCAAGTCTGACAGGTGGACAAGATCTCTGGATTCAGGCCCGGCTCGTGAGCTATGACTGGTCACACGCCGCCCGGTTTCTTCAAGCGAGCCAAAACCAGTCCGACCAACCCGCATTCTCACTGCGAATCGAGTTCGCAGACGCCCCGGCATCCACCCACGTAGCCCCCAGCCCGTCAAGCGCCCGCCGTGCCGTGGCCAGCGCCAACATCAGCCAAGGCAAGCTCACGGAAATCACGCTGCTGGACCCAGGTCAGGGCTATAGCACGCCCCCCGTCTTACGCGTGCTGGGAACCACCGGCACAGGCGCCGTTCTCGAGGCGGACCTCGCTGACGGCCGCGTTGAAGGCATTCGTATACGGAAACCGGGCAGGGACTACGATTACCCGATCCGGCTGTTCATATCCGCCCCAGCCTACTCGGCCGTCCCCACTGTCCCTGGCGATTCCTATCAGATGTATTCCACCACCGACCTGCTGGAATGGCAGCCCGAAGGCAACGCGTTCACCGCAACAGGAACCAACCTGATCCAGGAGTTTGAAATCGATGATGAGGGTCGTATCTACCAAATCTGCCACCTGCTGGACTCTACCACTGCACAGTAACGCCGCCCGCTCACAGCGAGCCCCGACCGCCCGGAAGCCGCAATCCGCACACCCCTTCGGTGCGCTCCTGCGAATAGCCCGGATTCTGCCCCTGCTCGCGCCGCTCCTCCTCCTCCAGACCCGGGCTGCAGACACCTGGGACTGGGAATTCGGCTACGAATGTGTCTCCGAGCCAAATGCCATGGAGTATGTGGTGGAACAAACGAATGCCCGACGGTTTTCCGAGGGCCCCATCGATTACTGGTGCCCCACCGACAACGGCAGGGAAGCCCGTGTCACCCAGCGCTTCGCCTTCACCAACGCCATCCACCGAGCCTATCTCTCTGTGGAATATATCTACACAGCCAACTTCTCCCCAGCAACTTTCGGACACGCCACGCTCTGGGGATCAAAAGACGGACTCCGATGGGTGCGCCTGGCCCACGCACCTACCCCGGAAGTCGCCGCACACGGCGCGCATTACCAGGCCCTCCTGCCAGATAGTCTGCTCGGTGGACAGGAATTGTGGATACAAGCCCGCCTCTACACGAAGGGCTGGAGCATCATGTCCCAGTTCCTGCGCCATGACAAAGAGAGCGGGCAAGCAGCCTGCTTTGAGCTGAGGGTTGATTTGAACGAAACCAATCAGGTCACTCCACCGACACGAACCACCACCACACCACGACAGGCCAGCGCTCAGGTAAACCTGCAGGACGGCATCCTGCAGGCGATCACGCTTCTGGATGGCGGACAGGGCTACCGCAAGCCCCCTGTGGTGCAGGTCCTCGATGCCGCAGGAACAGCCACCCCCGCCGAGGCAACAGTCACCGACGGCGAGGTCACAACCATTCGCCTGCTCGAGACCGACCGGAGCCTCACCGCGCCAGTTCGTCTCTTTATCTCCGCACCCACCTACATGCAGATCCCGACCATCCCCGGCCAATCCTACCAACTGTATGTCTCTACCAACCTGCTGGACTGGCAACCGGCAGGAGACGCCTTTACCGCAAGCAGAACGGAATTAATCCAGGAGTTCGATTGCGATGAAACCGGCCGGTTCTACCAGATTTGCCACCTGGCCGACCACGGCATATGCCGATAACACCCTCCCCGAGCTTTACCATGACCCGCACCATGCAACTGTGGCTGAGCCTGCTCCTCCTCACTGCCCCTCCTGCCTGCGCACAAGACGCTGCCCCCTGGGATTGGGAATATCTGAACTGGAGTGCTTTTGACGACAACGGCCAGCAGTATGTGGTGGAGAAAACCAGCGTAGCCCGCATCACCCTCGGGGAACTCACATTCTGGGCACCGCAGATGCACTCCGTGCCCAGCCGGCTAACTCAGCGCTTCGCGTTCACAAACTCCATTGCCGAAGCCAGCCTGCAAATCCCCATCATTCAGGTCGGACGCAACGCCAACAACGAATCCGGATCCATCTCAGTCTGGGCCTCCCGAAACGGCACCGACTGGGAACAGCTTCTGGATGCACCGCCACCCCCACTCCCCCAGCTCCACCAACTCGTCGCCGTCAGCCATACCTACAGCTACAACCAGACACTCCCCCCCCACCTCACCGGCACCAGGGAACTCTGGCTGCAAATACGCATGACCACCACCGGCGACCCCCTGCTCTGCCGCTTTCACCAACACCGGTCCGGATCCAATACCACCATCCCCCTCGCGCTCAAAGTCCGCTTCGCACCTGAAGCACCCGCACTCCACAACACCCACACCAACACACAATCACGCCCAAGACGGGCAACCGCTCTCGCCGATGTCGTGTTCGGATCGCTGGCCGGCATCACGCTCCAGGATGGCGGCCAGGGCTACACGGCACCGCCCAAGGTCCTGCTGCCCTGCACGGCACCGGACGGCACTCCTGCGATCATCGAATCGGAGATCCTGAATGGACAAATCACGCAACTCCGCATTATGGAATCCGGAAGCGGTTACTCCACCAGCCCCCCCTTGTTCATTAGCGCCCCAGCCTTTGCTCCTGTCGCCGTCGAAATAGGCCAGCGCTACCAGTTGCAGCACACCACCGACATGATCCACTGGAAGCCTGCCGGGGAACCCTTCACCGCAACACAAACCGAAATCATCCAGGAATTTGAGGTAGACCCGGAAGGTCGCATCTATCAATTGCGACCCGCGCACACGGAAACAACAGCACGCTGAACAGTCGCCGCATATACGGTGGTACCCCCAATAGCCCCTGCACCTGCCCGCTAACCATCGGTTCGCACTTGGCCATGCGCAGAAAGTTGGCCCAAACGCCCTCCAGCCCTCAGCCCTCAGCCCTCAGCGCTTCCCGCTTTGCGCTTACCCCTTACCGCTTACCGCTCTGCGCCAACACCCCGAACCGGCAGGGCCGCAAGGATTCCATCCCAGAGCGCAATGCGCTCCTTCAGAGCCTGCACCGCTGTCTCGATCGCTTCCCGCTCCTTCTGCGGATCCCCCGCACACAGCAACTCCACCATCTCCCGCCCCAGCTCACCATGGACATCCCCATCCAACTGAATGTGCCGCTCCAAATAATACCGCAGCTTGCTCAACCGGTCGGGAACCCGCCGGTCCAGCCCAACCACCAGCTGGTGGAACATCGCAGGGATCAAATCCTCCCGACCGTAGGTAAAGGCAGCCGCAATCCGGTGCACCTTGCCCTCCTCAATCCACTTGAACGTGGAGTTCACAAAGGCAGCCACAGGTAAAGGCACAGCCGCATAACTCAAGGCACCCTCAACAGAAGCCCCCTTGCCCAACTGCTCCACAAAGAGTGAGACCTGACCCACCTGGGCCCCCGCCTCTCGCATCGCCTCAAGGTAAAGCTCGTAATGACTGGCCGGGACACCTGACTCCGTCTCGTCGCTCTCCTCCGCGAGCACGATTTCGTTCACCAACCGCCGCACCCTCCCGTCCCCTACCGGCATCCAGGGCACCGCCACGCAAGTCAGCCTGAGCTGCAAGGCTTTAAGCAACGACATGAAATCCCATACAGCAAAAGCATGGTATTCCATGAAAATATGCAGGTCTCCCAGCGTCGACAGACGCTCATAAACGGGATGGCTTAATAAAGCGCTGCGATAGGGCTCGATATCTGTCGCCAGAGATTCGCGGAATGCATGCATGCAGGTCAGTCATCGCAACCTGACCTCATTCCGGCTTTATGCAAGTGAACTGCAGCCAACTACGTCTAAAGTAGCAGTCGCAGGAAGCAGGATACCGGTTATCGAAGATCGGACATCGCCAACCATTCAACACTCTCCCCTCTCCTCTCTCCCTGCGGTCCGCCGCGCGGACCGCAATAGCCCTCAGCGCTTCCCGCTTGCCTCGCTGCGCCAACTGCGTAGGCTCTCGCCCGTCCGGCTCGCTTCGTCCCACCCCCCTACAATGAGCAACAACACGCTAGAGCAAACCTTCCTCCCGCTCGCCTGCGCCCTCACGCTTCTGTTCACCGCAAGCAGCTGCTCGCAGACCACCGGCCTCAAGATGTCCGGCGAACGTATCGCGTTTATCCACGACGGTACAACGACTCGCAAGGAGGTCGTGGAAACGCTGGGCACGCCGCTCTACGACCTGCCCCCTGAGCAAATGATCGCCTACTCCTGGGTGACTTCAACCGCCATGGCCTCCCGAAGCCTGGCAGGAAGCCCCGGCGAAGTTTCCATCCAATCCGACCAGTCCCTGTTCTGTCTGCGCTTCGACCAGCAGGACATTGTCCAGCACCATGGACGCCTGAAGGTACGAGGGAACGAGTCAGCTGAGGACGCCATGCGCAGATGGCTCGCTGAAATCGGTGAGACCCCGGCCAAAGCACAGCCATAGCCGGGCAGCCCACCGGAACCCCTTACAATCAGGAACGTCCTGACTACGGCCCCGCCCCGTTCAGCACCAACATGAACAGCAACCTCTTCGTAGGAACCGAGCTGCCCCGCCCCTTCCTCCCGGCAAAAGACTTCGATCTCTCCAAACGCTTCTACGAAACCCTGGGATTTACCAAGGTGCTGGACGGCGAGGTCGCCATCTTCCAGATCGGCGCGGGCGGTTTCATTCTTCAGGATTTCTACCGCACCGAATGGGCGGAGAACTTCATGATGCAACTCATGGTCGATGACTTGGATGCCTGGTGGGACCACATCGTATCGCTGGATTTGCCCGGCCAGTTCGGAGTGCCCGATCCCAGGCCACCCGCCGTCCAGCCCTGGGGCCTCCGGATCGCCTATGTCATCGATCCATCAGGCGTCCTCTGGCACGTGGCCCAGCGACCCTCCGCCAAGCCCCGCGGCATGAAATAGGCCCCGACAGACCTCGCGCCCCACATCAGAGGTCATTATTACTGGCCATTGATCTTTGCTGTCGGATCGCGTATGCTTCTGGCACATCAAATGCCGAACCGCCCCGCAAGGCGTTGTGGGCTCGAATGAGCCCCGACCACGGCAACCCCATTACCCCACCCCGTCGGCCACCGGCCGAACCCTCAAGGATCCCGATGAAAAACCTGTGCATGGTCTGTCTCTTGGCAACCCTCAGCCCGCAGCTTTTCGCCGGAGGCCCGCTCGCTCGAGCCACCCTCACACCACTGAACGCCACCGGCAGAGACCTGGTCTACGACACCACCCGGGATGTCCTCTATATGAGCGTCCCCAGCTCAGCCGGATTCCCTTACGGGAACTCCGTCGTAACCCTCGATCCCGCAACCGGTGAAATCACCCACAGCGCGTTCGTCGGTAGTGAACCCAACCGCATGGCAATCGCCGCCGACGGAACCCGGGTCTACGTAGGGATCGACGGTGCCAACGCCTTCACCTGGTGGGAGCCAGCCACGGATACAGTGGGACCACTCGTGGGATTCACCAGCCCCGGTCCATGGGGTCCCTATGTAGTACAGGACCTCGCCGTTAACCCCGACGACCCCCACGTCGTCGTCATCTCCAAAGACGATGTCGCCAGCAGCGCAACCGGTGATCTCGAAATCTTCCGCGACCAGACTTCACTAGCGGACCTCAATCTGATCTATGGCCCGCAGTCCATCTGCTTTGGCGATGGATCCACCTTGCTGGGCCACAACTACTACACGTCCAGCTATGACCTGTGGAAGTGGACCTTCGACGGCAGCACGCTAACTCAACAGGCCGACATCTGGGGTGTGCTCGCCGGCGCAACGAGGATCGAAGCCAAAGGCGGAAAGCTCTTCGCCAATAATGGCCGCGTGGCGGACGTCGCCACCCTCCAACCGCTCGGCACTTTCTCCGGAACGCCCGGCTGGGCCGCCCACGAGCCGGTCGACAACGGCGCCCTGGTCTACTTCCTCGGTGTGTCCGCCACCGCCAACTTCGGGCTCGACCTCATGACCTTTGATACCCGCACACTCCTCAAACTCGACTCCCGCACCTTCGCCAATACACCCTTCACCGGTATCCAGACACTGCTCCTCGCCGGTGACGACGGCACCGGCGGCGAACGTTTCGCGTTCATGGATGCCAACGGCATTGTCGGCACCATCACCGTCCCGGCGATGGTGGTCAAAGTGGATGCCTTCCAGTCCAACGGACGCATCTCCCAACTCACCTGGGCCGCCACTATCGGACGCACCTATCGCATCGAGTGGTCCCGCGACCTGCTAACCTGGACCACACTCCAAACCGCCACCGCCAACCAAGCCAGCATCACCAAGACCTTCAACGCCATCGGCACGGCCTCAGAACCTGAATTCTACCGCGTGGTCGAACAGTAACCCGCGCCTCCGGCGCGCAGCGCACAGCGCCATCCATTCACGTATGGCTGTGTTCATGAGGCTAACCTTCCGAACCACGTTCACCCGACGGGTTAACCGCATGAATAATCCTCACATGAACGAAACCATCGCCAAACCGATTCATGCCATTCATGTAGGGTAGGTTCATGCGGTTAACCCCCCCGGACCCTGCCGGTGTTTCCGAGCTTCCGTATTTCGGAACACAGACCTCAGCACGCCTCAGCGCGCAGCGCTACCGTGTCATCCAAATCGAAATCGCTATCGGGATCGGTATCGAACGCGCCTCCCGCGCGTCTAGCCACGAGACCATAGAGAGAAAACAGTGGCTCCGCCCTTCCCGCTTCCCGCTCTGCGCTCTGCGCTTGCCGCTCTGCGCCCCCATTCACGCGGGGCTGCGTTCATGCGGTTATCCCACGCGTTTCGTGCTCATGGGATCGAGAGCAAGCGGTAAAAGCGGGTGCCGCTGCCCGCTGAGCTATCTACCACCCGGATCACTCCATTCGTGATCGTGTTCGTGCTGATATTGGACCAGGCTTCGCTGGGAGAGGAGGCAGCCTGCACCACATAGGTGTGATCTTCCCGGCCGAACAGCTCGATCTCCACCGGTCCTTCGGGCTGACGGAGGATTCTCTCGAAGCCCACCCCGCTGATATCCACAGCACCCGCGAGGGAAAAGACCGGACTGACAGCTGTCGCAGTACGAGTCGTGAGTGAAACGTTCGTGATGCTGAGAGCCGCGCGAACGTCGGGTGAGTTGGCGAGCAACCTGACAGGCAGCCAGGCAACCACGCCATCCCGCAGTGCAACGTTGGAGACTGAGTAGATAACCAGCTTTCTGCTGGCTGCGGACGTACTTGAGGAAAGTAGGCGGTGGGATGTATTTCCGGCGCCGATCTCCGGGGGATCCACGAGGATGTAGGGGGAATCCGTGGTGATCTCGAATTGGCCTGCAACCACGGGAGAGTCACCATGCAACCTGACCGGTATCCGGACTACGCTGCCCGGCTTTCCCGAGGCCGTACCCAGCTCAATCGTAGAGGCACCGATGACCTTACCCGCGTGAAGAAGCCAGCATGCCACCCCCAGCAGAAGGAGCAGTGTTGCCCTGACTTCACGAATGTATCCCGGTTGATTGAAGCCCTCTTTCACGGCGGCCCTCCTAGCGCGTCCACACGTTCACGGCAGTTTGCACATTCACTGGAAGCTCCACGTTCACTGTCACCTGCGCCGGATTCGATGCGGAGTTATCAATCTGCGCCTCGTAGACAACCCGATCACCATTGTCAGGCGTAAGCACGACGCTAATCGGCACCATGCTGTTGAAATCCGTGGCCTTGACCACAACCGTTCGGCTTGGAGTGGAACCAAAGGGCAGCGTGAAGACAGCCGGCGCACCCGGGGCAATCGTGGATCCCGCCACTTCAATCAGGTCCAAGCGGGGAGCCGGCGTTGGAAACACGGTCATCAGTGAACCAATGGACGTGATGCCTGCCGGACTGAAGCTCAGGCTCATGGCTGACCTGTCCAAGGTGTCGATACGGATGCGACCGGCCGAACCGTAATTCGAACCGTCAACTCTCAACGCCCCGTTGCCAGACACCAGGGGAGCGACCAGCCGGATAGCCCCGCCACTGCCTCCATTCACATACAGACTGTTCAGTGAGTTACCCCCCTGCGCCTTGATCTCGGCCGATGAATTGCCGAACTGAATGCTGGAGTCGGAGGCAATCAGGATCGCGCCGCCACCTCCACCACCGCCATATCCCGGCGTGCCATCCGTTCCCCCGCCGCCCGATCCCCCTACAAGCGGAATCAACAGCGCGCTCCCGTAAGCCGCACCTTTGTTGGTACTCAGGGTGCTCGACTCGAAAGCATATCCCCCGGGACCGGCAGACTGGGCCACGTTCCCCTGACCAGCCGTGCCCGCTCTCCCCGCACCGGGTCCGTATCCGTCCCCGGGTGGAGTCGATACCGAGGCAGGATTGCCTCCGTTAAACCCTCCGGGACCCGCAAGCCCTCCAACCACGTTGTTGCCGCTAATACCGGAAACAACAATATCACCGTTCACTGTCACTGCACCCGTAGCAAGCAGGTAGACGGGCGTGTTCAGCGGATTGCGGTTGAAGGTCAACGTGACCCCACTGGCAATCGTAATGGTAGTGCAGTGGAACACGCCGTCAGCCGGCAGGTCCAAGGTCGTGTTTGCAGTAATGTTCATCGGTCCGTAGGACCCGTCACTACCTGACGAGAATGTTTGTGCCCGGGCTCCGGTGAGGCCTCCAACCAAGCCCAGTGCCAGCAACAGCCGTATCTTTGTTGTCTTCATGACCATCTCTTCTCTCTTTTCCAATTCCTGTTTGTATCTCGCCCGCACCCAAGGCGAAGCGGCCCGGCAACCCCAAGGCTCAAGGCGGATCAAAGCCCACCGACACCGGCGGTTGCGCCACGGTTGTGCCCTCACTCAATGCGCCGTCTGCGCCGAATTCAGGAAGCCCGACCGAGACAGGCGGCTGGGCCACCGTCACGCCGATCCCGAGCTCCAGATCGCCGCCAAATGCAGGAAGTCCCACCGCCACCGGTGGCAAGGCCACCACAGTGCCACCCGGATACTCTCCTTCGCCCACACCACCAAAAGAAGGGACACTCACTGAGATCGGCGGCCGCGCGACTGTCACACCCCCAACCACGGATTCCGCTCCCCCAAACACCGGAAGCCCCACGCTCACCGCAGGGGCACCAACGATCATGCGGTAAGGCAAAGACAGCGGATCCATGGGATCACTCCCGCCCGTTACCTCGCTTTCGTCGTTCCACCCATCCCCATCAGAATCCGCCACCAGCGGGTTCGTGCCAGCCGCAATCTCCTCCGCGTGACTCAGGCTGTCACCATCCGGATCCTCCTCTCCATCCAAGGTGCCATTCCCATCGGTGTCCGCAATCCTCGGGTCCGTCTCCGCCACCAATTCACCGGCATTGATCAAGCCATCGCCGTCGAAATCCTCTTCCCCATCCGGAATACCGTCCGCGTCACTGTCGCTGTTGTCCGGATCCAGACCAAGCGGACCCTCCAGTTCATCAGGAACTCCATCGGCATCCCGATCGTCCAAGCCAAACACCCGGAAGGACCAGGAGTAGATCTCGCCCGGCTGATTGCCCGCCTGATCGGTGAGGGGCGCCCCAACCAGAACACGGTAAAGGCCCGCCTCCAGTCTCGCCGGGAAAGTCAGGACCGCAGCGTTGAGACTCTCCCGATATGTCAGCGTTCCCCCGCCAACCAGTACGTCATCAGCCGTGTTCGGGAGATCGTCCGGTCCGGCAGCAACCACTCTAAAGGCGCCCCCCAGCAAGGAAGTTGGAATCACCGGCTCGCTGAAGTAGGCCGTAACCGCATCCACCTTGCCCAGCAATGCGCCGGACCTGGGGTTCACCCGCAGCACCCTCGGAGGCGTAGCGTCCGGCACCAGAACCAGACTCAGCTCCGCACTCCATGTGGTGTTGCCACCTGTGTCTGATGCTCTTGCCCTCAAGGTAAAACCGTCTTTCACCGGTGAAATCAGCGGCGTCACGAACCGGTGCTCAAATGGGAAATTCCCGTCGGTCGCAACCTTCAAATCGTCCACGTAAAACTCCACGTTCCTCACCTGCACATCGTCGGTCACGGCTGCAGTCACCCGCATGAGCTGGCCTTCCTCGGCTACCCCTGCCCCAAAGCTCGTGCTGAGCGCTATTGTCGGAGCCATACCCAGGTTGTCGTAGGACAGATAGTTGATGACCTGAAGCCCGGCGGTGTGATCCGCCACGTAGGCGAGACCGTTGTAAAGCGCCACCGCCCGCGCCACGCCGGGAGTCTCAAACTCAGTGATGAAGGCGTTGTTCACAGCCGGATCACTCAGATCGTAGAGCGCCACATTGTGCGGACCACCGAAGCCCGAGTTCGGACTCACCGCACCCAGCCCAAGCCCCGACCCGTTTGCCACTAGATGCTTCCAGCCGAACTGCACCTGATCCGACGCCTGAATCAACTGAGGCTGGGCAGGAAGGTTGACGTCGACGGTACTATACCCCCTGGCCTCGATGACATAGGCGATCTCCCCGCCCACGAATAGCCGCATTCTTCCATTGGCAGCATTGATCGCCCCGGGAACCGAAACCGATCCCTCCTCCGTCAACACTCCCCCGCTAAACGAAAGCACATGCAAGCTGCCCTCCACCAGCGCGTAGAGATAATCCCCGGCCAGGACCAACTCCTGCAACGGCTTGGCCTCCACCACAAATCGACTCAACTCCGTGCCGCTCGGCATATCCACAACGGCAATCTGCCCGTTGGCCAGCCCCACAAAGGCGAAATCATCAGCCGCAGCCACACAGCGGGCAGCACTGCCAAATAAGACCTGCCGGGCAATGCTTGAAGCCGGTGGATCGCTCATATCAATCACCACCAAGCCCCCCCCAAGATCTGCTACAGCCACCAGCACACCGCCACCACAAGCCACCGAAACCGCATCCCCAGGCGTATCCACCTGAGTGACCAACACCGGATTCATCCCATTGAAAATGTTGAAAACGGAGACGCCCGAGAGACCGTCTGCAACAATCGCCATGTCACTCGCCACACAAATGTCCTTGGCGTTCCCCGGCGTCTCCGCACTGGCAATAATCCCCGTACGAACCGCAAGCCCGCTGAGCGGATCACTACCCTGCTGAACCTCTAACCCATCCAGCACGCCGTCGCCATCGGTGTCCCCCTGCGCAGGATTTGTTCCCATGATAAACTCGCCGTCATCGTTCAACCCATCAGCGTCCGTGTCCCGTGATAGGTCGGTCCCGAGGAGGATGGCCGGCAATTGAAGTGAGTTGCCGATAGAGGGGGAGGTCACGTCAATGGCGCCTGTATACAGGTTGGCAGCCTGCAGCACCCAGATTCTGTACCGGGTGTTGGGTGCCAGGATCAGCTGTTCAAATGCCACCCCTCCACTCCCCGTGGTTCCGCGCTGCACGACCTGGCCGGTTTCAAGCGACTGCAATGCATAGTAATGGGGGCCTAAACTGGGAGCAGCAGCCTGCTGCCCCAAGACGCCGACATAACCGGTTGCCATCCACGCCAGCCAATGAAGACACAACGCCACCAGGCGTCGCCCTCGGAACCGGGCAACCTGCATGGGCTTCAGTGTCTTCATCGCTTCGCTTCCATCCTCGTCAACCGGCATAGGATGTCTCGTCAGTGCGCGCACGGGTTCTTCTCACACTCGTCGTAACACCGCTTCAGTTCATGAATCAGAGCGAGAGCCGACAGTCCCCCGGCGACCTTCTGGAGACCGTTCATCTTCGCACCCAGCTTGTCAGGGGCTTCACGAATCTGTCGGTTCAACTTGGCCGCGTCCTCAAGACGACGACGCAGCATTTTTTCGGACATCCCTCGCTGCATGCTTCCCCCAGCCATGTGGCTCCCCGTCGACATGCCGTTGGCCAGACTACTGTTCACAAAATTCTTCAACCCCTTCAGCCGCCCCACCTCCCTCGCGATCTCCCTTCGCTTGGCGAGTTCACCAACATTGCCGGCAAGTGAAGCCGCCACGTCCTCAGGGTCCGTGTCAATGGCACTGCCAAAGCCCTTCCCCTGGGATGCGTCAACAAGGGCCGATGCCGGTGAAATAGGCAGGGATACCGGCAAAGGCAAAGCGCCAAACACCGCATCACCCGTCTTCTTGGCCCAGCATCGGGCAAAGCACCTCGCCTTGGCTTGCTCATGGGCGTCGAATACATGCGCTGTTTCACCCGTCTCCTCTCCCCAAGTGCTCGGTGTAAAGACACGGGTAAGGCTCATGGCGTCCGCATTTCCCATCGTCAGCGTTTCCACCGTCCCGTTCGTCCGATCCCAAAGCACATTCTGAAACTCCCGCTTGGCATCCTCATAGACGTTGTCTGCCGCATTCCCATCTCCCGTGAGGATCCACTTCTTCACTGACCACAACCCCATCGGATCCACCATGGTATGCGGATTGGAGGCAGCATAGGTGTAGCCGTTCCCAAGGTTGTAGCCATCAGTCCAGATCCCAACGGAGTCCCGCGTGGTGAACCTCCCAGCCCGGTGATCCAAATACCGCGTCCGGTAATAGCTGAGGCCCGACTCCGTATCCAACCTGCGCCCGGTATACCGATAGGGATTGCCCACGGCGCTGCCGGGCAGCGGACTGCCCGCGGCATCCAATACGGCGGACTCCCCATAGTCCTCGTATCCATAGTACTCCACCGGCACACCGCTGGCATCAGTCACGAAACGCACCGAACCCAAATCGTCCGTGTGGTAGTAGTAATCCTGCCCGCCCCGCCGCATGGACAAGACCTCGTCGATGCCGCTGCCATACACGAACGTCGACGTCGTCAGCCCGCTGCCATCCCGTTCTTCGATGACATGGGGTCCAGCGAAGAAAAAGAACGTGGTCTCAGGCGAGCCGTCATCGACGTGCTTCCAAATCCGCCGACCCAGCGCATCGTAACCATAGGCCGCCGCGGTGCCGCCAAGTGCATCGACGTAGGTCACCATCTGGTTGCGGTAATCATACTCGATCGACGCCTTCTGCTGGCCCATGGCGCTGATCCCAATCAGGTTGCCATTGGCGTCATACTCCCGGGTGTCAAAAGGCGTTGCGGTATACTGGTTCACCGGAGCATCGGCAGGCTCCGGCAACGTGGTGGACAAGGAGTAAGTGCCCGGATCAGTCCGGCCACTGACGTTGTTGCGGTTGCCTGCTCCGTCCAGGCCATAGGCCAGTGTGTCCAGCCCACCCCCAGTCACACTACGGTCAGATTGAACCAGCCGATAGCTGGAGTCGTAGCCGAAGTCCCGCGTGATCCCACCGGGCATGCCGTCCACTTCCCGCACCTTGTTGAACATGGAGTCCCATTGGTAACGCAGATCTCCCAATAACGTCGTGTTGCGCCCGTGCTCTATCAGCGCAGTTCGTCTTGCCGCATCGTAAGCCAGGCGTGTCTCAGTTCCATTCCCGTATTGCTTGCGGGCCAACCGCACAGGCCCAGCGTAGGCATATCCGGCAATCATACCCCCGTCGTCGCTGACCTGCTGTAGACGTTCCAGCTCGTCAAAGGCAAAAGTCACACGACGACCTCCCGGATAAACCGCCTCGCGCAAGTTGCCCACACCATCAAAACGCAGCGCAGTCGTCTGACCGTTCAGGCTCTCCTCCAGCACCCGGGAAAGGGAGTCATAACTGCGGATGACCACGGAATCATCATCCTCAGCATAAACCAGCCGCGACAGACCGTCGTAGGCATACACCTCATAAGTCGTGTCAAACGAAACCCCAGCGCCCGGAACAATATCTTTGCGGGTAAGCCGGCCGAGTCCGTCATACGTCATCGCACTCTGCGTGCCGTTCGCATCCAGAACAGCGATTCGACGCCCATGCGCATCCACGGCAAACGAAACTGAGGTCCCGTCCGCATGCTCCATCCCAATCATGCGATCCAAACCGTCATAACGATAGACGGTCCGGTTGCCCCGGTCGTCAATCCGCGCCACCAACCGATCGCTCGCATCCCATTCCTGCCGCGTAACAATGCTCCCCACAGGTGTCCCGTTGCCGGTGCCGTCAGAGGTCAGGTACCGCTCGGTCCGAACCAGACGATCCAGTCCGTCAAAGGCATACCGCACGACGTTGCCCGGTTCCTCCGCCGCTGAACGCATCGCATCCACTGCCAGAGTCCTGTTGCCCCGGGAATCATACCCGAAATCATGACGGTTGCCCGCCGGATCCACGGTCCGGATCAACCGGTTCAAGCCGTCGTAAGTATACTCGGTCCGATACGTCTCGTCGGGCGCACCGAGATCCGATCGCTCCACCTCGGTGACAAGAATGATGTTGGAGTTGTCATCATACCCAAAGGCCTTCGTGTTTCCGCGTGCATCGGTCACCAGAGTGCGTCGATTGAGCGTGTCGTAGGTGAAGGTGGTTCGATGCCCATTGTCATTCTGCAACCTCGTGACTTGTGAGTTCGGATTGTAACGCAGCTCCGCCACGCTCTTCCCATCGCCAATCACCTGTTGCGAAGCAGCATCAAAATGGAGCTCTTCCTTTCGAACCAACCGGTCCAGCGCATCGTATCGCGCCCAGACGTCCTGAAGCAGCACGTTGCCCTCAGCCCCAGCCAGGTCCTTGAGCTCACCCCAAATCCGGGTCCGCACGTTGTTCCCGTTGGCGTCATACTCCGACACAGTCCGGTTGCCCATTGCATCAATGGACTCGACCATCCGGTCAAATCCATCAAACACAGTCCGGGTCAAGAGGGCACCGTCTTCCAACCCCGCCTCCACCAGCACGGGATTCCTGTTTGCGTCGTAGCTGAACCGGTCCGTGGACTGCTCACTGGCTCCGGGCGCCCCGACAATTTCGTAAATGAGATCCCGCTCGTCATACCGCGTCAGCCACTCGTTCGAGGTCTGTCGGCCAGCCGCAGCCTCCCCATGACGCTCCCGAACAAGGTTGCGGTTTCCATCATACTCAAACTCAACCACGGCGAACTCTGCCGACCCGATCTCCCGTGTCTCACGCACAAGGTTGTTCAACACCTCGTATTCGTAGGTCGTCGTCCAATGCGTATTGTTCGCATCCACCTGCCCTGTCTCATCCGCATTCAGCACCTCGATCCGCGTGATGTTGTTGTTCGCATCGTAGAAAATGTCCCGCGTGTACCTCACGCCGCTGCCCGGAGCAGGATCCCTCGAAATCTCACGCACCTTCTGGTCCAGCTCATTGTAAATCACCTCAATGTCGTTGCCACGTGGGTCCACGACCCGGACCACGTTCCCCGCCCCGTCGTATTCAAACAATGAGGTCAGTGCGAAATTCCCCACATCCAGAATCTCGGTCGACCGATACCCCTTCTGCACCCCGTCGGAATAATAGCGATACTCGTCCCGCCGACGCTGCCCGCTGCCGTTGTCCGGCCACACATGGGCCGTCATCTGGCCAAATTCATTGTATTCATACTCCTCAACGCTGTCGGGCTCCCGGTGCACAGTACGGATGCGATTGCCCTGGGCATCGTAAGTGTGGCTGGTCACATTGCCACGTCCGTCCACCTGCCGCGTGACAAAGTTGAACCCACAGCAGCTGTCAAAGCCCGCGTCATATTCAAAGCTCGTCACGATCATGTCCTGGTCACCGGCAGGGACATGACTGCCCGGACGCTGGATCACCTGCCGGAGGTTTCCCCGCGACCGTGGTGAGGCCTGCGGGTTTAAATCCTGCTCGTAGACATACTCGGTGATGTTCCCGTTCGGATGGATGACGCGAGTCTGCAGGGAGTCCTCGTTCCATTGGTAAACCGTCTCGAAATACTCAGGATCAGATTCCCGAAGTCGACCAGCCGGCCGGTTCGCGGTCAAAGTCGTCGGCCGCACCGGATCCGCCAGCCCGGTGTATTCGCGCATCCGCACAAGACGATTCCCGGCATCATGAAAATACTCCTTCACATGACCCGCACGATCGTTCAACAGGGTGCGCATCACGGTGAATCCGTTCAGCAATGAGGGCAGCGCAGGATAGTAGGCGAAATCAACAACGTCCCCGCCCCACACCTGGCGAATCACACGATCAAAATCCGAAGCGGCCGGGTCAGTCGTCGTGGAGTAGACATTGACGATAGTAGGCCCGTCCCCATAAGTCTCGTCGCCAGGATCGTTGCGACGCCCGTCGGTAATAGTAAGCAGGTTGTGGTTCAGCCGGTCGTCGGCATACCCCGTCGAATAGGTGTATTTCGTGGTCTTGCCATCCGGAAAATCATTCCCTGTGGGTGTGCCGATCACCGCAGGCGTGGTGACCGACTTCAGATCACCCCAGCTTCCTCCAGGCTCCACGCCATCATAATACGCATACCTCACCTGCCGCCCGAGAAAGTCAGTCACGCTCTCCACGAAACCCTGAGCGTTGTAACGAATCACAACATCCCGGCCGAGGGTCTCCCGCACCCGCTCCAACCGACCTTGAGCGTCGTAAAAGAACTGCATGACGTTGCCATGGCGATCCACCATCGAAGCCAGCCTCCCGGCCCTCGCTGAACCATCATGCCGATAAAAGAGCCACTGCCGATGATCCTCAAACTGCAGGGTAAGTGAACCGTCACTCTCAGGAACTAGTCGACGAAAGAACCCTGCCGCAACATAGCTGCCGTCAGATCCCCGCTCATATCGATCCTGCCTGGCGTCACCATCGAACAGCACGTAACCACTTCCCTCGGCCTCAAGCCGTATGTCGTAGCCCGAATCCCAGCCGTTGCCCTGAGCCGTGTCGCGTCCAATTCGCGAGCGATACTTCCGCGACCAGATGAAATCAAAACCCCGACCGCGAATCTCCATGTCCACCGCACGAAGATAAAACTCTCCCGAGAACAGATGCACCGGATCCGTAGGATTCGGCACCCCCTGACAATTGTTGGGAGGCTCCTGCCCGCCACCACCACCACCACCCGTCCCAAGTTGACCGCCCGAACCCCTTATCCACTGCAATACCGCATGCCAGCCGGGCTGCAGAATCCCCACACCCGGATCCGTGCAAACCGTCTTCCCGTCCGCACTCACGGTCATCGGCCCCACAATCTCCCAGTCACCAGTATCATGATTGAAACTCCAAAGCGCACTCTTGGCGCCAGCAGGCAACAGCTCGCCAGTCACCGGATCCGGCAGGTTCGGAAAACAAACAGGCACCGGTCGGTCAAAGTTCGAACCCCCATCGGTCTGCACCGTGATCACCAACGGAAAATCCAACCCCTCAGGCAACGGCGAGGGAATCCGATCCGGCGGCACCGGCGCAATCCCCACCCGACCACCCCGAACCCCTTCGTTGCTGAACAAACTGTTCGCCGGCACGGTGATCGATACACCCTCCAGTTCCGGATACTCGCTCAACACCCCAGCCGGAAAGGTCACCTGCGTATCCTCAACCGCGCTCACCGGCTGCAGCGTCCCAGCCGTAACCAACGGCAAAAAGATGTTCCCGACACTGGTTTCGGTTCCAGCCGCTGCCGACCACTTCTTCCCCACAAACGGATAATACGGCTGTGACGGGTCATACGGACCCACAGTCCGCCCATCAATGTGCACAAAGAACTCCCCCGCCGGCACAGGCTCCAGACGAAAATCACCCAGACTATCCGTCACAGCCCTCACAGTTTCTTCCATCCCGTCCAGCGTGATAGTCACCCCCTCCAACGGCACGTTCACCGACTCCCCAGGCGCACCCCCAGCCACCAGCTCCGACGCAAAGACCCGCCCCATCACAGCCGTCCCCTCCACAGTCGTCAGACTCAGGGTGCTAAAATCCATCTGAAATACCCCCCCCGACACCCCATCCCCATCCCCATCCACACCCCGACCATACGCATCCAAAACCCCATCACTCCGAAAGACTACCCGGACGCGACTGCCGCCAGGCAAAGGCTCAAGGTAAAACAAACTCGCCTTCCGACGATCCGACGAGAGCTCTGCCCTCGCCAGAATCCGCTGCCCCCCAAACTCCGCATAAAAGCTCTCAGTCGTCAGAACAGTCGACGACGCCAAAGGCTGCGTAAAGTAGATCACGGTCTCCCGGGTCACCGCCACGTCATCAGCACCCGCTGCCGGCGACGTCGAACGAACCGTGGTGATCGGAAGCGCTTGAAGAACCTCCATCCCCAAAACCGCACGCGCCAGTGCATCCACATCCGTATCGTTCAATATGCCGTCCCCGTTCAGGTCCGCAAATGGTCTCAGGACATCCGGTAACAACACCGCCCCAGTCAGGTGATTCACCAAAATGACGATGTCCCGTGTGCCCGCCCGACCATCCTCATCCAAATCTCCTACCACCCCCGGAATAGCCTCCAACCGCCCCGAAAAAATCCAAAGAAGAATACACCCCAAGAAACACACTCTCGACAGAAGAGCGCGCGACTGGCCTAGGCTGGATTGCCGGGCAACCATAAGCGCTCGCGCAGAACCGTATGCTATCCCCTAATATAAGACACATAGACTAGTCAACGGTTAACTTCCCTTTATCTTCCTCTTTATCTTCCTCGGACCACGACAACCCACTGATATCCAGTATGTTACATCACCAATACGTGTGTTACAGGGACTATAGGGCCCTTTTCAGGGCCTAAAAACGCTCCATACGCCTTGATCCAAATCGGGATCGAACGCGCCTCCGGCGCGTGTGGCCAGGAGACCGTAAAGAGAAAACAGTGGCTCCACCCTTCCCGCTTGCCACTTCCCGCTCTGCGCTCAGCCCTCAGCCGTTTGCGCTTCCCGCTTTGCGCTTCCCCCTCTCCGCGCGGTTCAACCAGGCTGCGTTCACGTTCATTTCAGGTCCGACCAGGAAAGCCCGAAACGCGATAGGAATTTCCGCAGGCGATCGGCATCATTCACGACCTTCCGCTTTTCGCGCGTCGCACCAAACAAACGGCGACCGGCTTCGGAGAGGGTGCTGCTTTCACGACACACCCCGACGACGAACCCAAGCTGGGCACGATCAAACAGGTCCATATCCCCAAGGGCCTCACGGGGGACAATATCCTGCAAAGGATCCTCCGTGTCACGAGGACCGGTCCAGCCACGCTGCAACCGCTCAAGTTCAGCGTCCAGAATCTCCCGGGTAATCCGACCACCGGGAGCCAATGTCGCCATCCGGGTCACGCTGGCATTCAGGTCACGAAAGTTCGCGCTCCATTTGCTCTCCGGACGACAGGCAAACCTCAAAAACCGCTCCCGCACCTCGCTGCTCATGGTCGCGCGAAGCGAGTTCCTTTCGGCAAATCGCTCCAATTCATAATCGAGGTTTGGCTCAATGTCCTCGTGTCGCTCAGCCAAACCCGGCAGACGAAAGGTCCACAGATTCATCCGCGCTAACAGGTCCTCACGGAAGCGGCCCTCGCGAACAGCAACCAGCAAATCCCGGTTCGTCCCTGCTAAAAGCTGAAAATCACTCCCCACCTCGCTGTCGGCCCCCAGCGGCGAAAACCGCTTCTCCTCCAAGGCCCGCAACAACATCGCCTGCTCATCCATCCCCAACTCACCCACCTCATCCAGAAACAACACCCCCTTGTCCGCCGCACGCAATAAACCCGCACGATCCTTCAAAGCACCCGTAAACGCCCCCTTCACATGACCAAACAACGTCGACATCGCCGCATCCCCGCGAATGGTCGCACAGTTGACTTCGACGAATGCCCCGGCCACTTGATGCCGGTTCTTCTTCAGTTCGAAAATGCGCCTCGCCAGCTGCGATTTGCCCGCCCCCGTCGGCCCCGTCAGCAGGATGGGATCCCGCGACTGCACCGCCACCCGCTCAATCTGCTCCATCAACTGGTTGAACGCCGCGTTGCGCGTGGAAATGCCGGACTTCAAAAACGAAACCGCATCCGCTGACGCCGTCTGGAAGCGTGCCGCGATCCGGTCGTAACGCGAAAGATCGAGATCAATGATGTTGTAAGTGCCGTCCGAACTGCGCCGACGGGGCACGGCCGGCGAGGTCTGCACCAACCGAGCCGGCAGATGCCGTGACTCGGTCAGCAGAAACAGGCAGATCTGCTGCACGTGCGTCCCCGTGGTGATGTGCACCAGATAATCCTCCTCATCCGGCCGGAAGGGGTAGGTCATCGCAAAGTCGTGGAGCATCCCATAAACCTCCTCGAACTCCCAGGGGTCCTTGGGCGTGTGCTCGATGTAGCGCACCTCAGTGCCGGGTGACAAACGAACGATATCCGCCCCGACACACCGCGCGGTATCGACCGCGGTTTTGGGAAAGAGCAGTTCGTATCGGTCGATCGGCAGGTCTTTGTGTTTGCATAGGGAGACGGTGGGACGCCACTTGTCCCATCGCTTCGCGTGGAAGCCCGAATCCAGCATGCTGCCGAGCAATCCAATCACCACGGTCTTGGGCTTTTTCATAGCTAATACTCGCTGACCTTATTCAATAGGCTAGCCGCATTGTCAGTTGAAATTTCCCGGCAAGCCGCTGAAAGAAGTCGGTGTATAGCACCTTAGTCGCTCATTACAAATATGTTGCGCCACACAACAACCCGCCCTCACCCAGCGTTGGCACGCGTCCTGATAGAGAAGCAGTTGCTTGCTGAATCAAACCAGCAGCCGGCGGGAAGTCATTCTGCTCGGTTCTGCGCATCGGGGTTCCGCAAGTTGGTACCGGCAATGCCGTTCGGGTTCGAATCCCATCACCGGCTGGCTCCCGGTGGCTGGCGCGAAAGCGCATCCGTGGAAGGGCCTGCGGGATAACAAACGTTCTCCCCCGCCCCAAACGGAAGCCACCGGGGCCCAGTCCAAAAAGAAAGCCACCGAAGATGAACATGGAACTGCTAATGATGGATATGGGACGCGGAGCGAATGTTCCCCAAATCACCAAGGGATGGCGTCATGTCTTCGAAGTCCGTGAATTTGAATGCATGCTGCTCTACCGCTTCGGAAAGTTCGTGCAGCAGCTCGGGCCCGGACGACAAGTCCGGTGGGGAAAGGGATGGGGATGGAAGAAGGTCGATCTCCGCAGGCGAACGCTCCCGGTTTCAGGACAAGAGGTGCTGACCTCAGACGGGGTGGCGGTCAAGATCAGCCTGGCGGTACGGTTCCGTGTGGTGGACCCGCTCAAAGCCATGCACGAGGATCAGGATTGGATGGGACAGGTTTACACCTGCGCACAGCTGGCCCTCCGCAAAGAGGTCTCCGCACAAACCGTGGAAGCGCTCCTGGCCAATCGGCTGGACATCGGACAGCAGGTGCTGACCCAACTAAACGAACAGGCTGCACCGCTGGGAATCGAAATCATCAAGACCGAGGTGAAGGACGTGATGTTCCCTGGCGAAGTCAAGAAGGTGTTCACCGAAGTGCTGCGGGCCCGGCAGGAAGGGCAGGCCGCACTGGAGCGGGCCCGCGGAGAAAGCGCAGCTTTGCGCAACCTGGCGAACGCTGCGAGGTTGTTGGAAAACAACCCCGCCCTCCAGAACCTCCGCCTCATGCAGTCCATAAGTGCAACCGGAAATACGCTCGTGATGGGTGTCCCGGCAGGCTTCGTCCCTTTAAGGAACGGACAGACTGCACCCAACGGATCTACTACGGAAGGGAATCCAAAGGGATGAACGCACCGCAGGCGGGGGTCGGCAATGGACCGGCCCCCGCCGGAACCACCCAAGAACTTTTTGACCGCAACCAACGAGAAGGAACCAACATGAACAAAGACGACCTCATGGCCCTGGGTGTGCCTCACGGAACCCCAACCCGCGCCGGCCTCACTTTCATCACCCGCTACATCGCGCAGGGCGGCGATCCGGCCGCCCTGCCCCGGGATCTGGAGGCGATCATCAAAGCGCCAAACAGCTTCCTCGAAGACCCGCTCCGCAGTGACTTCGCCCAAGCACTCATGAATTACACCCGCACCACCCGTGAGATCCCCGTCACCTGGCAACAATGGGGTGAAGGCCTCGAGCCGGAGGCAGTCGGCCAAATGCGGCGCGCCTGCGAATTGCAGATCGCCGTCGCCGGCGCCCTCATGCCCGATGCCCACGTCGGTTACGGACTGCCCATCGGCGGCGTGCTCGCCACCGAAGGGGCCGTGATCCCTTACGCCGTCGGAGTGGATATCGCCTGCCGCATGAAAATGACCGTGCTCGACCTCCCGGTGAAAGAACTGGTGGACGGTGAGGATCGCCTCATCCAGGCGCTCGAAACCGAGACCCGCTTCGGCATGGGAGCCAAGTTCCAACGCCGGCGCCAGCACGATGTCATGGATGCCGATTGGTCCGTGACCAAAACCACGAAGCAGAACAAAGACCGCGCCTGGGCCCAGCTCGGAACCAGCGGAAGCGGTAACCACTTCGTCGAGTTCGGCGTGTTCACCTGCAAAAACGAGGTCGAAGGCCTCCCCGCCGGTGAATACCTCGCCCTGCTCAGCCATAGCGGAAGCCGCGGAACCGGCGCCGCCGTCTGCAACCACTACAGCAAACTGGCAAAGGAATTGAACGTCAACCTCTCCCGCGACCACCAGCAGCTCGGATGGCTGTCCCTGGAGTCCGAGGCCGGACAGGAATACTGGGCCGCCATGGAACTCATGGGACGCTACGCGGCAGCCAACCACGCCATGATCCATCACCACATGGCCCGGCACCTGGGTGTCCAGGTGCTGCTGGACGTCGAGAATCACCACAACTTTGCCTGGAAGGAAAAGCACGTGATCGATGGAGTGGAACGCGAGGTCATCGTACACCGCAAAGGGGCCACCCCCGCCGGAGAAGGTGTGCTCGGAATCATCCCCGGCTCCATGGCCTCACCCGGATTTCTCGTCCGTGGTAAAGGCAACGCCGCGTCCCTCAAATCCGCCTCCCACGGCGCCGGCCGCGTCATGAGCCGCACGAAAGCCAAAGACACGTTCCACTGGAAAGACGTCAACCAGCTCCTCCAGGATCGCGGCGTGAAGTTGCTCTCCGCCGGACTCGACGAAGTTCCGGGTGTCTACAAGGACATCCACACGGTCATGGCTGCACAACAGGATCTCGTCGAAATCCTCGGACAGTTCGATCCGAAGCTCGTCAAGATGGCCCCGGCCGGTGAACGCGCCGAAGATTAAGGCAAACCATGACGCATGACATGATGATCCTCGATGGCTCACAAGGAGAGGGTGGCGGGCAGATCCTGCGGACCTCGCTGGCCCTCTCCCTCATCACCGGCAAGCCTTTCCGGCTGGAAAACATCCGTGCCAAGCGGAAGAAGCCCGGCCTGTTGAAGCAACACCTCACGGCTGTCGAAGCCGCTCGCACCATCGGCCGCGCTACAACCTCCGGCGCGGAACTCGGCTCCACCACGCTGGAATTCCAACCCGGCACACTCACCCCGGGCGACTACACATTCGATATCGGCTCAGCCGGCAGCGCCCTGCTCGTCCTGCAGGCCGTCCTGCCCGCGCTGCTGACCGCGAACGGAAAAACATCGCTCACCATCAGTGGCGGAACCCATAACCCGTTCGCCCCGCCATTCGAGTTCCTGGATCGGAGCTTCGCCCCGATGCTTCATCGCATGGGCGCAAACCTGCAGCTCACGCTGGAACGCCCCGGTTTCTTTCCCGCCGGAGGCGGACGCGTGCGAGCAGTCGTCGAACCCACCCAATCCCTTCAACCCCTCCACGTGCTCAGACGAGGTCCCATCACCCAACGCCGCGCAACGGCCATCGTCGCCCGCATCTCACCGGACTTCGCGCAACGCCAGCTGGAACTCGTCCGCGAACACCTCGGATGGGCCACAGAAGAATGCTATGTCGGAGCCACACGAAATACGCTGAGCCCCGGAAACGCTCTCGTGCTCGAAGTCGCCACAGAAAGCGTCACCGCAGTGTTCACCAGCTTTGGACAACGCAGCCGCTCCGCCGAAGACATGGCAGATGAGGTCAGCAAAGCGGTCACGCAATGGCTGAAGGCCGAGGTCCCCGTGGACGAACACCTCGCCGACCAGCTCCTCCTCCCCATGGCCCTCGCCGGCGGCGGCTCCTTCCTCACCACCAAACCCTCAAGCCATACGCTCACCAACGCCCAGGTCATCCAGCAGTTCCTGCCCACCCGGATTCACTGTGAACCCGAAAGCTCCCAAACGTGGCGTGTAGAAGTCGACGCAGTAAGCTGAACGCAGAACCCGGACGCCGGAAGGTAGCGGTCGGTCGGGATCGGGATCGCTATCGAAATCGGTATCGAAGAAAAGCCGGCGCAGCAGGACCACGACCGCCACGACAGCATCGATCGGAGTTCGAAAGCGGCGCATTTTCGAGCCACCACTTTGTTATCCCATCACACGCCCAAAATCCCACAACCCTCAAACCGAGAGCAGACGGCCCCCGGCCCATCGGTGCGCGTGCTGTATTCACCCCATCGTCGCAGGGGCTACGTGCAAAACCTCCGGGAGGAATAATTGGGTAAGAGCGTGCAGGCTCTATAGGTAGCGATCGAGAACCAAGCCTTCCACCCGCTGGAAATGGTTGATATTCGCGGTGACCAAGGGCAGCCCAGCCGCAAGAGCTGTGGCCGCAATCAATAAATCGAAATCGCCAATCAATTCGCCCCGCTCCCGTAAACCCCGGCGAATCCTGCTCCCCACCTGAGCCACCCGGGAATTCACTTCGAGACGAGGAAACGGATCCAGAAAACGCTCCCCCTCGGCGGGATTTCGATAGCCCTCCAAAAACTCCAGAACCGTTACAGTGGAAATGGCGTATTCCTCAGTAGACCCACGCTCAAGATACTGACGAGCAGGACCTGTCGTGCCCCGGGCCCACTCACGCTGAAGACTCACCAGAAAACACGTGTCCAGAATCTTCAAGAAACCCCTTCCTCCCCCCAATGCGATTCGCTCACGGACCTGGGCGCCCGCTCCAAACTCTCCCAATACTCCACCGCCGCATAATCCGCCTCACGAACCGGCATGCCGTCCAGACTAGCCAGAATCGAAGCACCACTCGCGTCCGGTGGCCCAAACCGCGCCCGCCTCACCACCGCCGTAAACGATTCCCCCGTTCGCTTCGCCCGACGCAGCTTCTCATACGCGTCTAATTCAAGCGTGATCGTTTTGGTTGCCATACACGACACCATACACGAATGCACAACAGAGTCAAAACGAACCCCATCGTCGTCGGACCAGAGCAACTCACTTTCCTACAGCAGGTTATGTCGCCTTAGGACGCTGTTTTACCGCCTATGGGGCTCTTTTTACCCCCAAAAAGAGCCCCATAGGGAAACTGTGATCGCAGTCCCGGCTATGGGTCGCAAAACAGGCCCAAAAAGCGGCCCATAGCCCCTTTTCAGGGGGGTGAACCGGAGTTAACCAGCTCAAACAGAACACATTGTCGTGGTCCGACCACAATGGGTATAGTACGGCTGCGCCATGAAACGAAACCTCCTCTTCTGGTTGTCCCTTGCAGCTTCGCTCCTCCTCCAACTCGATACGATTCAGGCGAGTGAACCTGTACGGGTGTTCATTCTTGCCGGACAATCCAACATGGAGGGGCATGGACAGATTCGAATGAATCTGGACCGGAATAGCGGAAAGGGGAGTCTTGAGTATGGGGTGCTGCACACGGCAGATGTGGCGAGGCTTGGGCTACAGGATGGGAATGGATCATGGCACGAGCGGGACGACGTCTGGATCAGCTATCTGGAGCGGGAGGGAAAGCTCAAGGCGGGCTACGGCGTGAACGAGGACCGCATCGGGCCGGAACTGGGATTCGGTTGGGTGGTGGGTGATGCCCTTCAAGCCCCAGTGCTCCTGATCAAGTGCGCTTGGGGCGGAAAAAGTCTGGGCCTGGATTTCCGCCCGCCCAGCGCCGGCAAACCCTCCTACTCCTTGGGCGAAAAGACCGACAGCGAAATCGCCTCGGATCCGTCCATCGTTGGTCGGTATTATCGTGAACTCATCACTCGGGTGAAGCTGACCCTGGCTCGCGTCGGGGAGATCGTTCCCGGTTCAGACGGGCGATATGTCCTGGCAGGATTTGGCTGGCACCAGGGATGGAACGACCGCGTCAGCCAAGTATTGAATGATGAATACGAGCACAACCTGACCTGGTTCATCCGCGATATCCGGCGTGACCTCGGTGCTCCCGCCCTGCCTTTCGTCATCGCTGAAACCGGAATGTCCGGCCGGCAGGAGAAACACCCTCGCGCGTTGTCCCTTATGGCTGCACAGGCCGCCGTAGCCAAACTCCCGGAGTTCCGTCGCAGCGTGGCCTTCGTGGGAACCCGTGACTTCTGGCGACCTGAACCCGAATCCCCCAGTGCCCAGAGTTACCACTGGAACTCCAATGCAGAGACTTACCTGCTGATCGGGCAGGGGATGGGGAAGGCCATGTTGGGGCTGCTGAAATAATAAGGCAGCGGAAATTGGCAGACGCAACGCATCCCGACCTCCCTGCATCGCGCACGCGCGCGATGCAGCCATCCCCCTCTCCCAGCTTCCAGCTCCTAACTCCCGCCCCCGGCGAACGCCCGGGCGCTCAGCCCTCAGCGCTTTTCAGCTTGAGGGGACGCCAAACGTCCCTAGCCTTGGCGAATGCCCCTTGCGACACTGTTTCGTGCCATCCGGACGAAGACGTCCCAGTCCATTTCCCGACCCGGATTCTGTTTGGCGCTAACCGGCCTGGTCTTCAGCGCGCCCGTCCCGACGGCATACGGTGCGTTGGATCAACAGCTACGAACCTCTCCTTTCCGCATTGCCTACGAGACGTATGTCGATGGCAACTGGGAGATCTTCGTGATGAACGCGGACGGATCCAATCCCGTCAACCTGACGAAGACCCCGGGGCAACATGAGCATTACCCGCAAGTCTCCCCTGACGGCTCAAAGATCTGCTTCTCATTGGACGAAGGCGAAGGACGTGACGCCGTGCGCAGCCTGTGCGTGATGAACATGGATGGAACCGGTCGACGCGTCATTGCCGATCACGCCCGTGAACCCTTCTGGAGCCCAGACAGTAAACAAGTCGGCTTTCTGCCCCAGGAATATCCGAAGTTCAACGTCATCGACTACTACACCAAGGGCATGAGCTTCTACGACCTGGAGAGCGGCAAGGTCATCCCGCATCTGAATACCGAAAATCTCCATCACCTCTACAACCCCTCCTTCGCACCCAATGGCAAGTGGATCGTGGCCACCGTGCACGCCGGCATGGGCCACGGTCATGCGATCCTCGCCATCGAAGCGAAGGGGAACAAAATCGTGAACCTGGACATCCCCGGCTGTCGGCCTTGCGTGAGCCCGGATGGCCGGCAGCTCGCCTGGGGCCCCGGCGACCACGAGGTCGCACTCGCCCCGATCGATCTGGAGTCGGACCACCCCAAAGTGGGTGCGTGGCGCTTGAAGATCCAGGATCAGACGAACGAGACCTACCATGTGGATTGGTCACCGGACAGCCGGTTCGTTTCCTTGAGCCGGGGTCCCGCCAGCAAAGGCGACGCCGACAAAAAGGGGACCTTCCTGTCCGCCTGTGAGATCGTAGGAGTCTACGCGGCGGACTGGGACCTGTGTGTCATTGACGCCCACGCCGAGGGTGTAGTGGATTTGAACCGCGACGATGACAAGTTCGCAATGCTGACTTCCAACGGTGCCAGCAACAAGGAATCGGATTGGTTCGCGCCCGCCCAGCCGACAGGAGGACAACAGTGAGCCGCTTCTTGCGTGCATCGCTGGCCCTGGCGGGAATCCTCCTGGCCGGATGCGGGCCGTCAAACCCCGGCGCCTCATCCCCTTCGGCTCCAGCGACAGCCAAGCCGGTCCCGGTTCTCTCACCCTCCGGCATCTCCATGATCTACCTCCCTGGTGGAGAGTTCGTCATGGGAACGGATCGCGGAAACCAGGATGAAGCCCCGGCACATCGGGTTACGGTGACCGGTTTCATGATGGATGCCTATGAGGTCACCCATGCCATGTTCACCGAAGCCCAGTTGCCCAACCCATCCCACTGGCAGGATCACCCCAACCAGCCGGTGGAACGGGTGCGCTGGCGGGATGCGAAACAATACTGCAACGAACGTTCCCTCATGGAAAACCTGCAGCCCTGCTACGACGAGAAAACACCCGACTGGGACTGCAATTACGAAGCCAACGGTTATCGGCTCCCCACCGAGGCCGAGTGGGAATATGCCTGCCGCGCAGGGACAACTGCGTCCTATGACTTCGGTTCCGAATCGAAGTTGCGCCAGTTCGCGTGGTTCGCCGACAACGCGGGCGAACAGACGCACCCGGTCGGCACCAAGCAACCCAACGGCTGGGGCATCCATGATCTCTACGGCAACGTCTCGGAGTGGTGCGAAGACGTCTACGATCCGGGCTATTACGCCACCAGCCCGGACACAAATCCCACCGGCCCACCCAACACCGGGCAGGACGTGAAACGCGTGCTTCGGGGTGGATCCTGGAAAGCCAGCGCCGCCATGTGCCGGGTGGAGCTCCGACAAGGCGAGCGCACGGGCGACAGTGATGCCTGTTTCTACACCGACTTCTGTGGGTTCCGTTGTGTCCGACGTGCCACAGCGGAGGAAGTCGCCGCGTGGGCCGCACGGGTGAAGCCCTAGTTATCATGCTCTTCCACACCTGGACCTTCGCCCTGTTCCTGGCCATCGTGCTGCCAGTCTTCCTGGCCCTGCGCCGCACCCGGCTCTGGCTGCCATGGCTGATGGTCGCCTCGTACTGCTTCTACGGATGGTGGAACCCCTACTACCTGATCCTGATCCTCTATTCCACCGCGCTGGACTACGTGCTCGTCGCCCTGATGGACCACTGTCCTCCGGAGAAGAAAGCTGTCCCCCTACTGCAACGACTCCTGCACCTGGACTTCGATGATGGGGTCCTGCGGCGTGCGTTCCTGATCTCCACAGCCCTGACCTTCGCGACCGCCGCCTCGGCCTTCCTCGCCCCGGCAACGCTGCGCGCCACCTTGCTCACGGTCACCGGCCTCCTCCTCATGATGGCGCTCGGGGCTTTCCTTGGCAGCCGCCGCGTATGGCTGTTCGTCAGCCTGGTGAACAACCTCGCCATCCTTGTGTTCTTCAAATACGCCGGGTTCTTCACAGAAAACCTCAATGCGCTTTTCGCGTGGATCCGCATCCCCGCACAACTGCCCGACCCC
Organism: Verrucomicrobiota bacterium; assembly: GCA_046047235.1. GTDB lineage: Bacteria > Verrucomicrobiota > Verrucomicrobiia > Limisphaerales > JAHDYP01 > JBMTVN01. The sequence continues at coordinate 29,709 of JBJOII010000018.1, forward strand.
GCCTCGCTCATGCCCTTCGGCGCACCCTACCTGCTTCCCGTCGGCATCTCGTTCTTCACGTTCCAATCGATGAGCTACACCATCGATTTCTATCGCGGCCAAGTAAGACGCGAACGCAGCTTTATCCGCTTCGCCACATTCGTTTCCTTCTTCCCCCAACTCGTCGCCGGCCCTATCGAACGCGCTCGTAACCTCCTGCCGCAATTCGACCACCCCCCGCAGATCCGGCTCAAGGATGTCACCGACGGCCTGTCACTCTTCCTCGTCGGCCTCTTCAAAAAACTGGCGATGGCCAATTACCTCTCGCTCTACGTCGAACGCGTCTATGACAATCCCTCCGCCTTCGACGCCACCTCGCTCGTGCTGGCTACGTTCGCCTTCGCCTGGCAGATCTTCTTCGACTTCAGCGGTTATACCGACATGGCACGCGGCGTGGCCAAGGTCATGGGCTTCAACCTGATGTTGAACTTCAACAATCCCTACCTCGCCTCCGGTCTCGGTGACTTCTGGTCGCGCTGGCACATCAGCCTCTCCACCTGGTTCCGCGACTACGTCTACATCCCACTGGGAGGCAACCGTCACGGCTCGCTCATCACTTACCGCAACCTGCTGATCGTGTTCCTGGTCTCGGGCATCTGGCACGGTGCCGCCTGGACGTTCGTCATCTGGGGCGCCCTGCATGCCTTCGGCATCCTCATCACTCGAGAACTCGAGCGCTCCACCTTCTACCGCGAACGGGTGCCCCGACTCCTCAAGCAACTCGCCACCTTCGCCTTCGTCTGCTTTGCCTGGATCTTCTTCCGCGCGGCCTCACTGGACGATGCCCTGCTCATCGTCTCACGCGTCTTCACCGGCGCCTGGCACGCACCACAAATGCCCGCACTCCTCCTCCTGCTCGTCAGTGCCATCTGGCTTTACCAGTTCGCCTTTGAATCCCGTCTCCAACCGCTCCTCCACACCGGTTTCGTTCGTGTCACCACCGCAGTCTGCATGATCCTCTACCTCTGCATCTTCGCCAGTGAAGGCGGCGCCTTCATTTACTTCCAGTTCTGACATGTCCCCAAAAGCCCAATCTGAAAACACTGCGCAAAACCCGCAGCCCAGCCCAGCGGAAGACACGCACTTCGTGAACGCCATCCGGCTCGGCCTCCGCCACTGGCTCATTGCCGGAGCAGTGACCCTCACCATCCTCCTCCTCACACCCCTCATTTGGAAACGCATCGAACGCTTCGACACCGGCGCCGATTACCGTATCCCCTACAACCTCAGCAAGGATTACTGGCTCTACGAACGCCACCTCGACCGCAGTTCGCCCACCAATGTCTTCGTCGTGGGCGATTCGGTGGTCTGGGGTGAATATGTGAGACCCGACGGAACCTTCTCCCACTTCCTGAACCAACACGCCAGCCAGCCCTCACGATTCGTCAACGCCGGTGTCAACGGACTGTTCCCGCTCGCGCTCGAAGGACTGGTCCAGCATGACGGCACAGCCATCCGCAATGCCAAGGTCATCCTCCATTGCAATGTGCTCTGGATGAGCAGCCCGAAAGCCGACCTCCAAACCACCAAGGAGGAACGCTTCAACCACGCCGGCCTCGTGCCGCAGTTCACACCTCGTATCCCCTGCTACAAATCCGACCTCAACCAGCGCCTGGTCGCCGTGCTGGAACGCCAACTCACGTTCCTCAAGTGGGCCAGCCACCTCCAAATCGCCTACTTCGACCAAAAGAATGTCCTCGCCTGGACACTCGAGGAGGATGGAACCGAACCGCCACGCTTCCCCAATGCCTACAAGGATCCCCTCAGCCAAATCACGCTTCACGTGCCCGCGGAACCGGAAACCGACCCCGAACGCGGACCCGACAGCCCGCGCCATCGCCCTTGGTCCACCACCGGCAAGGGATCTACACGGTTTGATTGGGTCAAGCCCGACACCTCCCTCCAATGGGCGGCATTCCAACGCCTCGTCCAACTCCTGCAAGACCGCAACAACGAAGTTCTGGTGGTCGTAGGCCCCTTCAACGTACACCTGCTCGCTGAAGACAACCAGCCCCGGCTCAGGGAGTGGATCCATACCGTCGAAACCTGGTTGAGCGAACAGAGTATCCCCCATGTGGTGCCCGGCACCTTGCCTAGCCTCCTCTACGCCGATGCCAGTCACCCGCTCACCGAAGGCTACCAGCAAATGGCAACGGAAGTGTGGAATGACCCTGTGTTCGCCCAGTGGCTGAACGGAAGCCCTAACCCACCCGGCAATCCACAAACCGCCGCTCTCTCCAAAGAGTGAGGTTGGCAGTTGGCGGTTGGCCGTATGCAGAAAGTCTGCCGAAACACTCCACTGCCCACAGCCAACAGTTCACCGCTAACCACTCACCAGGTTGGCAGTGTCCGGCCAGGCTCCTTCCCCCTCTCCTCTCTCCCTCTCCCTGCATCGCGCAACACGCGATGCAGCCATCCCCTAACTTCCAGCTTCCAGCTCCTAACTCCTGCGCCCCGCGAATGCGCGGGCGCTCAGCGCCCACCGCCCCTGACACACCGAAACCCGTAGATGTCATAACCGAAACAGACATCCGCCGAACCGGGCGCCTCGTTGTACCGATAGCCCGACCGGCAATTGTCATCGCTGAACCGCCAGGCCCCACCCCGAAGCACCTTGTTTTGACCCTGATCCGGACCCCGCGGGTTGCTGCGAGGAGACACGGTGTAGTAGTCCACGTCGTAGTAGTCGTTGCACCACTCCCACACATTGCCCGCGATATCATAAAGCCCCCAGGGATTCGGCTTCTTTTGTCCGACCGGTCGAGGATGCCCCCCGGAGTTCTTTTCATACCACGCATACTCGCCGATCTTCGCCGGGCTGCTGCCGAAGAAATACGGCGTCGTGGTCCCGGCCCGACAGGCATACTCCCACTCGGCTTCGGTCGGCAGCCGATATCCGTCTGCGGAAAAGTCGCACGCCCAAGTCTCAAGATCATAGCAGGGCTTGAACCCATCGCGCTCGGATCGCTTGTTGCAGAAGCGCGCCGCATCCGACCAGCGCAACTGCTCCACCGGATTCTTCTCCCCCTTCCACCGCGACGGGTTCGCACCCATCAACGATTCATACAACTCCTGCGTGACCAGATGAGTGTCCATGTAAAATTCATCCAGCTCCACCTCATGCACCGGCGCATCAATCTCATCATCATCCCCCATCTGAAAAGTCCCGCCCGGTATCAATACCATGCCCGATGACTGTTCAGCTGGAGCCTCGGCCGCTGCGCCGTCACCGGCCTTCTCGACGGGGGCCGGTTCCGGAGCAGGGTTGCCGCCGGACGTGCTCGGCGCTTGCGGTCCGCACCCACCCGCCAGGAACAAAACGCACAGAAAGAATATTGTCGGAATAAGTCGTATCATGATTAGCACCTCGCAAACGCCCGGGCTCACCACCTCAATAGTCCGCCCAGATTTCATACCCGTCAGCATTCCGCAGAACCTGCCGGCATCGCTCGCGCACCTTAAAAGCCAGCTCAACGGATTCCGGGTTGGCCACCGCGCCATAGCCTGCCTGCTGGAAGACATCACGCGCCACCATATGACAGAGGGCCACCACATAATCCTGCGCACCACCCATCGCCCGCCAGGCATCCAGCAAATCCATGTAGGTCTTCAGGTTGTCCGGACTCTTCTTCTCGGTCAGCGCAAGCGTCCTGCGGGTCAGCTCCGCCGCATGCTCGGCCGACTTCATGTTGTCCGCCTGCACACGACATTCCTCCGGAATCTTCCGCACCAACGGAAGCAACGCCTCGCATAAGGGTCCCGTGGATGCGAGCGCCTGAGCGTCCAGAAAGCTCTGCAGCTCCTGGGCAAAGGCACGATACTCGTCGATCCGCGCAACGTGCTGTTCCACGAAAAAGTTCATGTCCGCGACGGACGCCGCAATGATGTCCCGGTTCTCCACTTCCAGTCCGGCTTCAAACAAGGCCTGGATCGCCTCGGTGTAGCCGCAGGTGCAGGCCCGATGCACATCGCCGCCAGCCCGACGATGATGCGTCCGCAACTTGCGCCCCGGAAGATCACGAATCGCATCGCTGGCACTTCGACCCAGAGCTGCCTTCAGCATGTCCACCGGCGTGGAAATGCCCTCCGGCGTGCCGTTGCCCTCAAGGTGATAGATGATTGACTCACCCCGCGGCGGGATCTTCTTGCTGAGATGGTAATAAGCCTGCCCGTCCTCAATCCAAACAGGATAGGTGTAGGATCCCGCTACCCCACGCCAGATCTGATCCTTCGAATCACGGAAGGCAAACGTGGTTCGCACCCCCGCCTCCTCCAACTGGGTCTTCCACTTCGCGGCAAACGGCGGCCTCCACGACTCCAACACCGCATCCTTCTCCAAAAATGACCGCACCAGCGGCGCCTGATGCCAGATGCCCGGCGCGATCTGCACTCCAAGGTAAAGGGCTTTGCCATCCGGCTGAACATCAAGGACCACCCGCCCATCCCCATCCGGTGGCCGAAGCCGCACACTCTGCCGTCCCTCCGGCCAAGCCAGCACAACCTGACTCCCTTCGCCCTGGAGTAACCCCACGAACATCTGCTCCACCGGGAGATGCAGGGACGAGCTACCCGACCAATGCGACGGACCAAAGATCAGGTCATCGGCAACAAAGCCCGGAATCACGGCGTAGGCCAGCGGAAGCGACACCTGCACACCGGAAAGAGGCCCCTCCGGCTGTATGGACACGATCTCGCTCCGGTCCACCGCGAACAGAACCGGGCCGCCATCGAACAACGACAGCCTCAGCAGGACTTCGTCGTTGGCACTTCGAATCACAGACGGCGTGGCGTGCCACCGCCCCAGATTGAGACGTGCAGCTTCCCCTGGAACGGCATGGCCTCCAGCAGGGGACCGATCATAGACCTGAACCAAGCCCGCACCTGAATTGAATACCACGGTGATCTTCCCGTTCTCGATCACCGCATCCCCCTTGAACTCGTATTCCCGACCGTAATAGCCCGGATCCGAGGCCGCCTTCGCCGGATCCGGCTCAACGTCAAATTGCTCCGAGGTCACTGCCTTCCATCCCGTCCATTGCCCTTCGTTGTAGCCCGCATCAAGGGGTTTGCCCGTATCCCATAGGCGCACGCTGCTGGCCTCAACCTGGCCCAGGGTGACAGCCGCCACCAACGCAAGAAGACCAGGACAGATTCGAAACGGGGATCGATGGAAAGTCATCATGGCTGTGCTTGATCGGTTATATCGCTCAGGAGATCGCCGCAGAGCATAACCACCAACGAACACTTGCCAAGCTCCCTCATGAAGGAACCCCCGACGTTGCAAGCCATCGAAGAAACTTGCGACGCTCTCAGGATTTGCCGGTGGCGTGTCAGGCAAACCAGTGCGATGTTGCAGCCTACCCGACACGAGCCCTGGCTCATCTTCTTTCGGCCCGTGGCCCACAAGGGTTGGTCGCTTGCTGCAAACCCGAACCAGCACTATGAAGGATCCCTGCCACCCTCGGGCACTCCTGCCCCTCACGGTAACCCTCTGCTGCGCCACGCTAAACCACCCCTGCATCGCCGGCGTTCCGCCAACCATCGAACGAACCGGACAACCCGCCCACCAGTGGGCCGGAGTCAGTGCAACCGCCACATTCATCGTCACCGCCAAGGGCGATGAACCCCTCCACTACCAGTGGAGACACCAGGGATCCCCCCTAGCCCAGCAGACCTATCCCACCCTTGCTCTCTCCAATGTCCAGACGTCACAAGCCGGAGGATACGATGTCCTCGTCTCAAACAACTTCGGATCGGTCACCAGCATCGTAGCCCAGTTGTGGGTCGACCCGCTCTTCGTGCAAGTCGTCCGTGGACCACACGTCGAGGATCTCGGCGTGTCCGGCTACGGAGGATGCGGTGACATGGATGGCGACGGCTTCCTGGACCTTTCAGTCAATCGCTATGGCTTTGGCAAGCCCGCCATCTATCGGAACAACGGCAACGGAACGTTTTCCCTTTTGCCAAATCCATTTCCCAACGCTTCCTCTTACCAGTGGCTTGGCTTTTGGGGAGATTGGGACTGCGACGGCCAATCTGACCTGCTCCTCGGCTATGACCAAACTACAGCCATTGGCTTCGGGACCGCCCACGGCATGTTCGAGACTCTGCCCGTGATCGGCTTGGGAGGCGACTGGTGGGGCTGCGCCACCGCAGACTTCGACCGGGACGGACTGGTCGACCTCTACGTCACCCTGCCCAACGCACTCTATCGCAATCTCGGGAACCGCACGTTCAAGCAGCTCGACACCACCCAGGTCGGCCCCGTCGCCAACCTCAATACCTGGGGCGGTGCCTGCTGGGGAGATATCAATAACGACGGCTGGCCAGATCTCTACATCCCCAGTATGCAACAGTCCCGCAGCTACATGTTCCTCAATGATGGCCATGGCCGCTTCGAGGCCCTGGCAAATGCCGTCACAAGCACACTCACCCCAGCCATCAATGGCGCCTGGGGTGACTATGACAACGACGGCCTGCTCGACCTTTATGTCACCGCTTTCAATGGAACCAGCCGACTCTACCGCAACCTCGGCAACACCAGCTTCGATGCCGTGGACGGAGCAACTACCATCGTCGGAACCCATAACCACGCTTCCTGGATCGACTACGATAATGACGGATTCCTCGACCTCTTTGTGGCCGGATACACCGACGGCAATAAACTGTTCCGCAACAACGGAAATGGAACCCTCTCCCGCGTCACCTCCTCCATGATCCCCTATATCACCGCCCCCTCCCAAGCCGGCACTTACAAGGGGATCTGGTTCGACGACGAAAACAACGGCTTCCTCGATCTCTACCTGCTGAACGGCGACGACTACGCCAGCATCCAAACCGCCAACCAGTTCTTCCACAACCGCGGCAACGACAACGCCTGGCTCGTGGTCAATCTGGTCGGCACCTCCTCAAACCGTAGAGGAATCGGAGCCCAAATCCGCCTCCTCGCCCAATACTCAGGCCAATCGCGCTGGCAACGCAGGGACATCACCGGAGGAGACCCCAACAACGGCAACCACCTGCGTGCCCACTTCGGCCTCGGTAACGCAACCCTGATCCAAACCCTGCAGATCCATTGGCCCTCAGGCATCACCCAGGAACTCCATGACATCCAACCTAAACAGCTGCTCACCATCACCGAACCCCCAAAGCTCATCCCCCAAGCCGCAGGAACACTCACAATCCAAAGCTGGGCCAACCAAAGCTTCACACTCCAAACCTCCACCAACCTCACCACCTGGACTACCCTCACCACCCTCACAAACCAATCCGGCACCGCCTCGTTCCATGAAACCACAGCCCAATACCCCTCCCAGTTCTACCGCGCAACCAATCACTAAACTCGATCGTGCTCGAACCACCGCAACTCCCTGACATCGTTTCGTTGAGGTCAAAAAAGCGGCCCCTAAGCCCACTTTAACGAGGGCAATCAGGTTTAACACCTTTGGACGGAAGCCATTGCTGTGGTCCGACCACGACTTGACTCGTCGCCCAAACCAACCAACTTCACAATCTCACAACATGTCCAATACCCCCACATCCCAACCCTGGCGTAACCCCGTCAAGGTCCGCCTCGAAAACGACCAGCCCGCCATCGGCCTCACGGTCAGCGTCAATCACCCCGAACCCGCCATCCAGGCCGCCGCCATGGGCTTCGACTTCCTCTGGATCGAAATGGAACACTCGCCCGTCAGCCTCGATACGGTACGCTCCATCGTCCTCGGAACCCGCGGACTCCCCGCCATCCCCTTCGCCCGCGTCCCCGTCAATGAACTCTGGATGGCTAAACGTGTCCTCGATGCCGGCGTCCTCGGCGTCATCTTCCCCTTCAGCAGTACTCCCGCCCTCGCACAACAAGCCGCCGATGCCTGCCATTACCCCCCACTCGGCCGACGAGGCTCCGGCGCCGGACTCGCCTCCTTCCGCTGGCCCGCACCCGAAGGTTACTACGACTTCGCCGACCGCAACGTAGTCACGGTCATCGTCATCGAGGAGGAAAAGGCCCTCGAACACATTGACGAAATCGCCGCCACCCCAGGCGTCGATGTCCTGTTCGTCGGCCCCAGCGACCTCTCCTTCTCCATGGGCCTCCGCGGTGACATGGCCCACCCGCGCGTCGCCAACGCCATGAAACGCGTCGTCGCCGCAGCCAGGCAAAACGGCAAGGCCACCGGACGCTATGTCTCAGGTATCGATGATATGCAGCGCGCCATCGACCAGGGCTTCCGCCTACTCCAGGCAGGCACCGAAATCAACTTCATGACCGCCGGAGCCGAACAATGGCTCGGCCCCCTCGGTCGATGGCGCGATCCCGGCAAATCTCCGGGAACCTACTAGATCAATCGCGCGGGTCCTACCGGCATCCATCCCACTCAGGTAGAGGCACACTCCAGTGTGCCTGCAACACCATGCACCAACTCCATACTTGCCCGCTCACGCAGGATCCGTCTTCACTCTCCGAGCTACGCCGGGACAAGCCGTGACCCTACCGGCATACGCTTCATACAAGACCCATTCAATGGATAGGGAGCCCGCCCAACGGGCGGGGCAGTCACCGTCCTGACCGTCAGGATTCCTCCGCCAGGTCTTGGAGCAAATCTTGCCTGAGCCTCCCCCACGGTTGCACGATGCCCGTGTTCCAACTGCGATCATGCACATGAACCGACGCGACTTCATCGGCCTCTGTGGCAGCACGCTGCTGTCCTCTTCGGCCCTCACCGGATGCCGCACGTCTGGCGGAGGCACTACACCGAACCATCGCCCGGAAAGACTCTTCTTCACCTCCCAAGGACGAACCGCCTTGATCTCGGCCGATGGTTCAGGACTGCACTACTTTGATTTTGACGTTCCTGACCAAGTCACTTGGCAGCCCGGCCCCTTCCTGTCTGATGGACACCGGGTGATTTTTCTGAGCATGGAACAAAGGCGCGATGGACCAGGAAAACCCTTCGACCGGTTCTACCACCAGACTCCCACCCATCTGTGGGTCTACGATCTGGACCGGGATACCCTGCAGGAAATCTGCACAAAGGACCGGCTCGCCGTTTTCTACACGCCCGCGCTACTGGTCTCGGACGAAAGGATCCTCGTGCAGGTCGTCCGCGATGCAGGTGGACAAATCTACAGCATGAATCTGGATGGCTCTGATGCCCGCAAGTTCACGAGGCTGGGTGAAGGTCTGCCCTATGGGCTCAGCCTGAGCCCTGATGGCGGGCGCGTTGCCTATCATCTGGCGAGCCCGCAAGGCTACCAGATCTGGACCAGTAACGCCGATGGCTCGGACCGTGTCCAAGTGGCCGCTCACCCGGACCACCTCTACTTCGGACCAAGTTGGTCGCCCGATGGAAGCTGGCTGGCATTCCAAAGCTGTCATTTCCGGAACGACCCCGGCCATGACTGGAGTGACGTGTGTCTTGCCCGACCCGATGGATCAGACTTCCGGACACTGACCGAGGGACAGTCCATGTGGTTTGGGGCTACCTACGGTAACCTCACCAACCACGGCGGAGGCTCCAACCTCACCGCGTGGACCCACGACGGTCAGATCCTCTTCCCCCGCCGACTCCCCAAATCCAAAGTCCCCTGGGAATACCAGCATCAGCGACCCGATACCGACCACTTCAACCGCGACTTCAAACCGGAACTCGCAAATGGCGGCACTCAAATCTGTCGCCTCAACCCATCCACCGGACAGGTATCCCCGCTCACAACCGCAACGCCTCCTGCCTGGGACTTCCGGGCCAGCGAATCCGCCAGCGGGAACCAGCTGGTCTATTGCCGTGCCGAAACCGGCGCGGTTCCTTCCATCTGGGTGGCGAGTGCTCAAGGGAACCACCCACGCCTCCTCACCGCCGGATGGAATGGCCAAGGAGCCGATCACCCCCGCTGGCTCCCTCCACAACGTCCTCGGACCACGGTAACTTACTGAACCCAAGCCTCTTAACCCCGTTTACGGGGTCCTTTTTGGCCTTATGGAGCGCTTTTTGCCCCCGAAAAACGCCCCATGGGTTTTCTCAAATCGGTGTTCTCGTATGGGCCCCAAAACAGGCCCAAAAAGCGCCCCATAGGCCCCTTTCCCGGGAGCAAAGAGGGTTAACCAGCTCGGCCAGAAAGGGTTGCCGTGGTCCGACGACGATGGTTCGCTGGTTTCTTACCAGACTGAGGATGGAGAACTGGCCATCCAGTCTACTCGCCTCGCCGATATCAAGAGTGCGGAGGCTTATGACGACCGTGATTACGGATTCAAGATGATCGATGTCTGTCCGGAGGAAGGTGAGGTGTTCACCCTATGGATCCCGCTGGATGCCCCCAAGAACTCCTCCCTTCTCCACGACCTGGAACAGGAGGTTTTTATGACCTTCCCTCCAGCATAGTCAGCTGAGAGCCCTGAGCTGCGCCTCGCCACGATCCCGAAGCCACCGCCCTCACGGATTATTGGGACACGTGTCCCGATAATCCGTAACCCGGAAACCGCTTTGCCCCCCTTCTTCACGCCCCGTTCCGGTTAAACGATCCCGGCTGCAACAAACGGATAATCCGTGTAACCTCGGCTATCACCACCGTAGAAGGTTTCAGGTTCTGGCGTGTTCAACGGCAACCCCTTCTCAAACCGACGCACCAGGTCCGGGTTGGCAATAAACAACTGGCCGAATGACACGGCATCCGCCTCACCCTTTTGCAAAAGGGTCTCGGCCATCGCCTGGTCCAGCTGTTGGTTGGCAATCAACATCCCGCCAAACTGTTCCTTCATTCGAGGGAAGATCCGGGGCTCAGCCTGCGATTCCCGCGTGAACAAAAACGCAATGCCCCTCTCCTTCATGGCCCGCGCTACATAACCAAACGTCGCTGCAGGATCGGAATCCCCCATGTCATGCGCATCCCCCTTGGGCGCCAGATGCAAACCGACACGATCCGCTCCCCAGACCGAAACCGCCGCATCCACCGCCTCAAGCATCAAGCGCGCCCGGTTCTCCACCGACCCGCCGTACTCGTCCTTTCGATGGTTGGTCGAGTCCTGCAGGAACTGGTCCAGCAAATAGCCGTTGGCTCCGTGCAATTCCACCCCGTCAAACCCTGCGCGCTGCGCATTCTCCGCGCCACGACGGTAGGCCTCGACAATCGCCTGAATCTCCTTCACCTCCAGCGCGCGCGGTGTCACAAACTCTTTCTTCGGCCGTATCAGGCTGATATGCCCCGCAGGTCTCACAGCGCTCGGAGCTACCGGAAGCGCGCCGTTGAGATACACCGGATCAGAAACCCGCCCAACATGCCATAACTGCAGCAGAATCCGCCCTCCCTTGGCATGCACCGCCGCAGTCACACGCTTCCAACCCTCCACCTGATCATCCGACCAAATCCCGGGCGTGTCGGGATAGCCCACCCCCATCGGGTCCACCGACGTTGCCTCCGATAAAATCAGCCCGGCCGTCGCACGCTGCGCATAATACTCCGCCATCAAGGCTGTCGGCACCCGACCCCCACCAGCACGACAACGCGTCAGCGGAGCCATAATCATGCGGTTTCGTAATTCCCAGGCCCCGATCTTCACGGGTGACAGGAGCAACTTTCGGTCAGTGTCAGCAAGCGTCATACCGGCGCCTGTCCTACCTAAAACCTCCTCGCACCGCAGTAATTTGTTTCCATCTTTCCAGGGCTCCCAATCGATAGTCTCATTCAGACTATCAATTAGGGCATTCGAATGGACGGCGGCATAGTGCCTGCCGTGGCCCGAAGCACCGGCCACGCGATCAAGCACGATGAAAGCCATGAACCGCACCACAAAACACTGGATTCAACGCCTCCTCTACTTCCTCGGATTCCTGGTCCTTGGGCCTGCGATCGGCATTTGCGGGGCACTCCTGCTGGCCGCTCTTGGCAACTACTCCGGCATACATCACCTGCCCTCAATAGCCTTGCCCGCCGGGATCCTCCTCACGCTCACCATCCCGGTGACCAGCGCATGGTCCGCCTACCTAAAGGCGCACCCCAAACCACGCTTCCTTCCAAAACACCAACGCCGGCAGCCCAACGTGGTCGGACCATAGCAACTCCTTCTCACCGTGAACGTTATGCCGAAAAAGGAGGGTTCTACATGCCTATGGAGCGCTTTTTGGGGCAAAAAAGCGACCCATAGCGTCCGGCCAATTCCCGCTCGCGTATGGGCCAGAAAACAGGCCCAAAAAGCGGTCCATAGGCCATTTTTAGGGGCTATGAACGAGGTTAACCACTTCCATTGCAAAAGGTTGCCGTGGTCCGACGACGACAGTTATTACTGGACCAGCAGGTCCAGTAATTGGTCTTCGGAGAGGATCACGGTTCCCTGCTTGGCGGCTTTCTTCAGCTTGCTCGATCCACTGTTGGGATCGGCCGCCACTAAATGCGTGACCTTGCTGGAAAATGTGTCGGTGTAAATGTCCCCAGCCCCTTCGATCAATGCCTTAAAGTGGTTCTTCGGTTTGGAGAGACTGCCGGTGATACAGAAAATCCGAGCATCGGGACGAACAGTTGGCCGGTCTTCACTCGCAGCCTTCAACCTCACCCCGTTGAGGAGCAGTTTTTCAATCAAAGGACGGGCAGCCTGAATGTCCCTGACTATCCGGCCCGCGATATTCGGAACTCCGGCCTCAACCGCCAGCTCCAGAAGCTTCTTCTCATCGAGCCAATCCGCCAACTGATCCATTCGGCCGGGGACGTTCTGCTGGATCATCTCCACGCGGCGTCGACCCAAGCCAAAGATCCCCAAAGCACCCAGGAAGTCGCTGAGAACCAACACCCGACAACGATCGATCTCCGCCAACACTTTGGCCGCCCGCTTTGCGCCCAGCCTGACTTTGCCACTGAGCACCAGCTCCGCCATCTCCTGCTCCCGCGGATGCAGGGTATAGAGATCCGCCGCATCCCGCACACCCATGTCACGAATCAGGGCTTCCAGCAGGTTATCACCCACACCCAGAACATTCAGTGCAGTTAGGTAGCGCTCAATCTTTCCAGCCACCTTCGCCGGACATTCACCATTCTGACAGTAAACCGCCGTGCTCTCCTCACCCGATACGTTGTCGCGCCGCCCCACCTCGCCTCCACACACCGGACACGCCACCGGCTCAGGGATCGGCTGCCGCCCTTCGCCCTGGCTGACCACCTCGATGATTCGCGGAATAATGTCGCCAGCTTTGATCACATAAATCTCGTCACCCAGTGCCGCGCCCAACTCCCGGATATTCTCCCAATTGCACAGCGAAGCGCTGGTCACGGTGGTGCCACCAATCTGCACAGGATCAAACTCGGCTGTCGGGATGATCGCCCCGGTGTGCCCCACGCTGATGTGTGCTTTCCGCAAAATGCTCTTTGCTCCTTCCGCCGCAAACTTCACCGCAACCTGACCCTTCGGACGCCCGTCGGTCTCCCCCATGTCCTGTTGCAAATGCAGGTCGTTCAGCTTCACCACCAGGCCATCAATCCAATAAGGCAGAGACTTCCGCGCCTCAGTAGTGCGCACGAAAAACTCCCACACCGCCGCTGCATCGCCCAACACGCTCGGTGCAGTGCTGAAACCCATCGCACGCAACAACGATTCCTGCTCCGCTTCACTCGTCCCCAGCAAGGCACCATCCATCGCGTGTAGACGAAAGGCGAACACCTGCAGCAGATCGCTCTGAGAACCATTCTTCCTTCGGGCAATCCCCACCGCACTGTTCCGCGGATTGGACAACCTGTCGGTATCCACCTGCCCCTGCCAATCCTCCAATGTCAGAATCACCTCACCGCGAACGAAGCCGGTGAAGGGCGTCCCGTCCTGCATCAAGGCAATCGAGGGGAGGTTGCGAAAGCTCAGTGCGTTGCTCGTGATATCCTCACCCTCGCGGCCATCCCCGCGTGACACCGCCCGCACGAGCCGGCCACTCCCATACTCAAAGGAGAAGGAGCCACCATCCATCTTGTAGCCCGCATGAAACACCGGATCCGCCACACCCGTGGCCTTCACCACGTTCTCCACCCAGTCGTCAAATTCTTTCCGGTTCGTGGCCTTCGCCTGTGATCCCATCGGGATCTGATGCCGGAACTTGGTCAGAATGTTCTGTGCCGACCCCACCCGGCCCAGCCGCGGATCCGTCGGATCCAGCTCCGCCAGCTCGTCCCGCAGCCGGTCATACTGCGCATCCTCCATGATGGGGCTGCCCCCGTTGTAGTACGCAATGTCCGCCCGATCAATCAACCGCCTCAGTTCTTCAAGTCGTTCCATGGCCAAGGAGGCAAATCGTAGTCCATTCCCACCCAAAAAGACAGTGGATCGATGCCGTATAACAACGCTCCGGCCCCTGCCTGAAGGAAGTCCGCCGTCAGTTCGTTGCAGCATAAAAAACGGGCGCCGGCCCCTCGCCGACGCCCGTTCGCTAACAGTCCAGGTCCGCCCTGACCTGCAACAGCTCACCGCATCTGCAATACGACGGTCGGTTCTACGGCGTAACGGCCGAAATCCTCACCGTAAATGGCCAACCCACCCGGCAGCGCGTCGTCAACTTCCAGACGAATCACGATCTCACCCGTGCGAGCCGATTCGGCCAGCGCGTCCACTGGCAACGGAACGGCAACAAGATACCCGTAAGAACCCGCCTCACGCAGCTTGTGATCACGCGGCTGCGCATGCCATGACAAGATGCCCCGATGGTCGGCCGGATCGTCCTGCAGTTCCACCGAACCCGCCGCACGGCCGTTCACGCGCACACGCACCGAGCTCGGATAGGCCACCGCGTCCGTCATCGGATAGGCATTCGGATTCAGGCTCGGATCCAGCGTCCCCTTGCCGCGCATGAAGTCGCCCTCGACCTTGCCGGCACCCTGGCGGTCTTTGCCGTGCAAACGCTTGGCCGAGGCCTCCACCAGGAAGGTCGCGCCAAGAAGGCGATCGATCTTCACCTCCTCCGGCCAGGCATACCGGTACTCGAAGGATCCTGCCCCCGCCCCGTTCACCTTCAGGCCGTCCAGCACATTCCACTGCTTCACTGTCCATTCCTGGGCACTGAACTCAGCCGCAGGTTTGCGCAGCACACGCAGCTCCGTGCCATCCGACCGCAGCTTCTCCTCCCGCGGCGCTGCCCCATCCTTCACGCGGAATGTCGTAAAGTTGCGATGCAGCACAGCACCAGCCTCGTTCTCCAGCCGCAACGCCAAGACCGCCACAGCAGGATGGCTCGGCATCCGCACCCGCATGGGCTTCAAATCCTCCGCCATCCATGGCTTGAAACGAATCACCTGCGAAGACTCCGTGTAGACCTCACCCCGACCCAACCCATCCCACCCATATAACTCCGCCTTCAACACCAGGTTGCCCCCGGGTGAAACATCCGTCAGGAAGGAGGCAAACATCGGAACCTCCACAGTCTCGCCCGGCTTGACGTCGCGACACAAATCGCTGCCAGTCGAAATATAGAACAGCGAGTGCAGGTCGCGCAGGCTCATCCCGCCTACCAGTTCATCCATCCCGGTGACCTTGTCCGAACGGTCGAACCGATAATATCCGTTCCATTCGTTGGTCACGTCATGGTGTTCGGTATAGAGCCAGCCGCAGATTTTCGGATGACGGCGAAACTCATTGATCATGATGTGATAGTCCCAGGTGTAGTCCACATCGCCTGCGCTGCCTTCATAACCCCATACGTTGCCGCATTCGCTGTTTAACAGCAGCTGGCCGGACTGCTGGTTGCCCCCAATGAAGTTCCAGGTCGAGCCCGGATGCGTATCGCGCACGACCTGCTCCAGATGCTCCTTCCATTCATAACCCGGCAGGTACTTGTGCCAGCTGTTGATGTCGGTCTCCACGTGGTCCAGGTTGCACGGCGAGTTGTCTTCCACCAGACGTGTCGGATCCAGCTGCTTCGTCAACCGCACCACGGACGCTACCCACTCCTGGGTCTCGGGCAGGTAGGCGCGCTGCTCACCCTTGCCGGTGAACAATCCCCAGGTTTCGTTGAACGGCACCCACGAAAAAATGGACGGATGGTTGAAATCGCGTTCAATCATTCCGCGCAGCGCAATGTCGATCTCCTTGCGCATCTCCTCACCCGGCTCACCCCAGCTGTTCGGAACATCCGCCATGACCAGCAAACCCAGCTTGTCCGCCCAATAAATCTTCCGCGGGACATCCACCTTCACATGAAACCGGTTGGCGTTCAGCCCAATCCGCTTCGAACGCAAAATCTCGTCCCGCATAAACGCATCGCTCGGGAACGTATAATACCCCTCCGGATGATAGGACTGGTCCAAAGTAATCTGCAGGTAGATCGGCTTCCCGTTCAACGCCACCCAGTTGTGCCCGTGGCCTGGCAACGGCATCACACTGATGGATCGCATGCCAAAATAGGCTCCCACCGTGTCGACCGCACCACCGGCCCTCAGGTTCGCCTTCACTTCATACAGGAACGGATCCTCCAGGGACCACAAGTGCGCGTCGCGGATCGCAATTTCCCCGCTCACTTCCTTTGCTCCTTCAGCCACTTCCATGACAGCCGTCTTGACCCCGCCGGTCTCAAAGGCCAACTCAAACCGCGTCCCGGCCGGGGCCGGATCACTCAGCTCCACCTTCACCTTCACCCGGGGCAACTCACGCAGCTCAGGCGTAAAATACAGGGTCTTCACGTGAACAGCAGGACGGGCCTCCAGATAAACGGTCTGCCAAATCCCCTTCGCCTCGCCATAGCCCTGCTTGCCCTCCAACTTGAATGGATGCGGCAGATCATCCACCCGCAATACCAGCGACTGCTCCTTGCCCCACTCCACATGTGACGTCAACTCCATCTCAAACTGAGTATACCCACCGCGATTCGAGCCGATTGGCTTCCCATCCAGCCAACCCTGCGTCAACCAATCACACGCCCCCACTACCAGAAACACTCGCTGCCCCTTCCAATCCTCCGGCACTTTCACCCCGCGCCCATACCAGCCAATGTCCGCCGTGTCCTCCACCCCCGATAACGGTGATCCCCACGGGAACGGAACCATGATCCGGTCAGTGAACAACTCCGGCTTCTTCTCCCAACCGTCATACGCTCCCCGGTCATCCGCATCCGCACGAAACCCCCATTCCCCGTTCAGATTCACCCAGGCAGCACGCTCAAAGTCCGGACGAGGATGCTCCGGCAAAGGGATGTCAGCCGCACTCAGACCGCCTACCCCCAATATCAGGGACAAGCCCAGTAGGTACGCTTTTTTGTAAGGGAAACGCATGGGCCCAACTACGCCAGAACGCCATAATAAGAGCAAGCTCCCGTGGTGCCTAATAACCCTCTAGAACACCCTCCCTTAAACCGCGTGAATATTCCACACATGAATAATTCCAACCCATGCAGCAAACTCATTCCATTCATGTATGGCTGCGTTCATGCGGATATCCCCACGAACCGCGGGCGCCTTCCCTTCAACCGCATGAATACTCCTCACATGAATAAACCCATCCCTTGCACCAACTTCTGCCATTCATGTAAGGCTGCGTTCATGCGGATACCCAAATGAACCGCGGACGCCTTCCCTTAAACCGCGTGAATATTCCACACATGAATAATTCCAACCCATGCAGCAAATCATTCCATTCATGTATGGCTGCGTTCATGCGGATATCCCCACGAACCGCGGACGCCTTCCCTTAAACCGCATGAATAATCCTCACATGAATAAACCCACCCCTTGCACCAACTTCTGCCATTCATGTAAGGCTGCGTTCACGC
>JBJOII010000019.1:0-64932 GCA_046047235.1 Verrucomicrobiota bacterium
CGATCCTGACCACGATCGGCATCGTGCTGTCCCTGCTGTTCGAGGCGATCCGCTTCTTCCACATGGTGTCGCCGATCGAGTTCCTGTTCGGCCTGAATGGCGGACTGTTCACGGATTTGGACGGTGATCAGATCCGACGCGCCCAGTTGGAATCGATCCCGTTCCACCTGCTGGAGTTCGCGTGCGAGATTGACGTTGGTGGTGGCGAGCAGTGTTCGCTCCTTGGCGGCCCTGAGAGCAGAGTGGGCGTTGAGCATCTCAGTGGCGATCCGGTCCATGGCGTAGCGGAGTTGGTTTTCGAGCTGACGGAGTTCAGCCTGAACGGCGAGCGATCTGCCTTGTGCTTCACGGCGTTGAAGCGGCATGCGGAACTCGAGTCCCGCTTTCAGTTCGAATTCTCCTGTGTCCTTGTAGACGGGATCGCCGAGACCCTCACTAGCGCGAATGGAGGCATCCAATATTGGCAGGAGCGAGTTGCGCGCAAGCCTGAGGTCGACGTCCAGCTTGCGGCCTTTGAGATCCAGTTCGCGGATTTCCGGGCGTCGTTCCAGTGCGAGGGAAATCGCAGTCCCGTCGGGTTCCGGACCGATCTGTGGCAACGCGATCGTTGAAACCTGCATTTGGTTGGTTGACGCAACCACGGGGCGGCCTTCTCCGTCACGGAGGAAGAGCGACAGCGTCAGGGCGGCGGCTTCGAGACTTCGCCGGCCCTGCAGGACCGCCATTTCGCGGCTCAACAGGAGTTGCTGATTCTCCTTCAGAACGATGGGTGCCGAGAGGCCTCGGGAGACCTGGGTTTCGATGGCCGACTGTCGGTTGCTGGTAACGAGGAGAACTGATTCAGCGATCTGCAGCTGCTGGGCTGCAGCCACCCACGCGAAGTAGGCCACGGTGGCGGAGCGTCCAAGATCAATCATCTGGCGCTGGATGTATGGATCGGCAAGTTCGCGGTCCAACTGGGCCTTCAGGACTGCTGCCCGGCGCTTGTCGATCGCGCCGTCTTGCAGTAGAGGAATCTTCAATCCCACGGACGGTTCACCACCGGCAGCAGTACGGTTGCGGTAATAGTCGGGAAGGATGCCGTCGGTCCATCGATACCCGCCGAAGAGTGTAGCTCCCCATATGCCTATGTATTGTTCAACGCCGGCCTCTATTGTGGTGTGTTCGTAGAACCCGGAAGGATTAGCCAGCACGCGCGCGACCATATCCAAATCGAAGGTTCCCGAGGCAGACTGCAGCCGGGCTGAAGCGACGTCCCGCTCTATGAGGGCGGCGAGCAGCGGCGGGTATTCGCTGGTGACCGACTGGATGACCATGGGGAGGTCAATCAGGGCCGGATTCTGGACTGCAGGGGGCTGTTCCTCCGATCCAGAGAACGCGAGCGGGACGGTCCACCAGTATAGGAGCAATGTAATGGCGATCGCCGGGTAGCGGACGGCCAACCTCATTTCGCCTCCTGCTGGCTGTAAAGATCCGGCAGGCCGGTCTGTCTGGCCGGCGGGAAACCATTCAATTGCCTCCACACCTCAAACCAGAGGGGGACACGGTCAAGCAATACCCAGCCTTGGGCTAGCACCCCTTGACGCAGTATCGAGGGATTGGGCCACTGGAGCCCCGAATTGTCAGAGAGGTCGGCTGAGGGCAGCTGTTCTGTTGGAGCTATGACAACCCTGAATCGACCGGTTCCGTCGTCTGTGGGGTCGATAAAGACGACTTCGCCCTCGAAAGTTCCCCGGGCAACACTCGGCCAGCCGATGAACTGGACAGCCGGCCAGCCCTCGAATTGGATTCTGGCGGGACTACCACGTTCGATGATGGTGCCTTCCGGACTGGTTTTGCGGCTGCGGACCAACGGCACGTCGTTGCCCTTCATCCATAGCTCGACCATTCGGCTTTCCGTTTCAGGCACGAGAATAGCCACGGGAGAACCCGATTTTAGGAACGACCCTTCATTGGCAAGGATACGTAGGACAATACCGTCGCGTGGGGCCACGATTTGCTGGGTGCGAGTCTGGTTGATTTCAATGTTCAGGGACAAAAGGGATGACTCGGCGCGCGCAAGGTCGGAACGCGCGGATTGAAGAGACGCTCGGTACCCCTCGAGCGACCCGTTGAGTTCGGCCTCGAGACGAATGAGATTGGCTTCAGCCCGGGCGGCAGCTGCTTTGGATCGATCGTGTTCCAACCTGGCGAGTTCAAAGTCCCTTTTCGACGCCAGCCCGCGGTCATCTTCGAAGAGGGCCCGGATTCTCTCGTACTGCAGCTCTGCCGTGGCGTAAATGGCCTGCGCGGCCTCGAGCTCGAGTCGCCCCGCCTCCAGGGCGCGGGGCAGGGCGGATTCCTGTTGGGTGATTTGGGTGCTGAGACTTGCCACGCGCTGCTGTGCGGCATCTCGACTCTGCTCTGACCAATTGCGGCTCTGGAGAAGGTTTTCGAGTAGTGCCGGATCATTATCCGCCAGCTCGAAAAGCAGCTGCCCCTCGCGAACGCGCGACCCTTCGACAACATGCGAATGGCGAATACGACCAGAAAGCGGGGCCTCCACGGTGATTCTGCGTTCCAGTGGGTTGAAGGCGATGACACGGCCGGACCCGCGAACGTTCTGTTGCCAGGGCAGAAACACCAGACCGACAAGCAGGAGGATAAAGGCCATGGCGAGCCATTTGCTCAAGGTCCTCACTCGATGGGGCAGGCGTGATGCCGTCAGTGATGGAAGCTGGACCAAATGATCCAGCATCGGCATGGGGTCACGGGTTGAATGGGTGTGGTCCGTGTTCATGGGTGATGGGGCTGGTGGGCCGAGGGTGCGGCTTCAGGAATGACCTTCCCCTGCTGGATACGGAGTACCCGATCACAACGGCCCAGGATCTCGGCGTCCCGCGTGGCGAGCATTAGGGTCCATGGAGCCTCCCGGGAGAGAATCATGGACAGCAAAGGCTGGAGCTCCTTCGGATCGAGTCCGTCGAGGAGTTTGTCAATAAGCAGCAGTCTTGGGCGGGCTAGGAGAGCGCGAGCCACGACCAGGAGGATTCGCTGGGAGTCGGAGAGAGGGCGTCCTCCGGGTTTCAGCCGGGTTTGCAGTCCTTCCGGCAACCGGGTGATGACTGAGCCCAATCCAACGCCGTCGAGTGTGGACTGGACTTCCTGCAAGGGCAGCTGCCTCCCCATGCAGAGATTGTCGAGCACTGTTCCGTCAAAGATCTCGATATGCCGAACCAGGACCGTGGCTTCGCGGAGGGCGGGGAGATCCCAGTGACGAATGTCGACTCCGCCGAGCTTCAGCGTGCCGGCAAGGGGCGGGCGCAGGCCGAAGAAGAGCTCAAGTAGTGTGCCGGTTCCAACACCGATAGGGCCAGTAAGCCCAATTCGTTCCCCCGCTAAAATCCGGAACTTCACTTCAGAAGCCAAAGGACGACTGGAGGTATAACCGAAGGTAAGATCGTCAGCCGAGATTTCCAGAGCCTTATCAGGGACTTGTCTCATGTCGCCGGAGCTGCTTTCAACCTGCAGGTCGATGAGAGACCCCAGCTTATCGGTTGCTGCCAGGGCGTCGTACCAGGCTTCGACGTGTTTTCCGAGGCTGACGAGTGAAGCGAGAATGGCACTGACGATCAGCTCTGCCGCCACGAGCTGTCCGAGGGTCAGTTCGCCGCGGAGCACGAGGAAGCCGCCGGTGGCGAGGAGCAGGCCGTTGGCGAGGGCTTGAAGGCCAAGTAGTCCGAGGATTTGCCGGATCAGGATGCGGTAATGGGCGCGGCGAGCTGTGAGCCAGGCATGAACGCCTTGCTCCGTTCGCTGGTGGCAGTATTCCGACGCCGCGGGGTGTTTGAAGAGGACCGGGCAGAAAAGTATCTGTTCAAACCAACCAGCCAAGCCGTGCTTTGCATAGGATTCCTCTATGCTGGTCTGCACGGCACGTCGCTGGAAGAACAGTATAACGATGAGCAAACCCGTGGTGAGGAAAACGTTAAATGCGAGCAGGAAGGGGTGGTAGAACGCGAGGATCAAGAGCCCGATGACCATGGCAAGAAGTACGTTAATGCCATCGAGTAGCAGTGTGGCGCTGCTTTTCTGCACCGTGACGACATCAAGGAAACGATTCACGAGTTCAGGCAATTTGGCTCGTTCCAGCACCGAAACATCCAGATGAGGCAGGCGGTAACTGAGGTCGGCCGCCAGTCGTGCGAAAAGGCGTCGTTGAATGAGTTCAGCTACATAATGCTGTGTGGCGCTGATGAGGGAGAGGAGGGCAAGGAACACCAGGAGGGCGAAGGAGAAAATGAGCAAGGTTTGGAGGAAAACCTGCTGTTCGCCGCCAAAGGTGATGTTGTTGACCACGGCATCTACCGCAAGTGGGCTGGCGAGATTGAGGACACCGCTGACCAAAGAGAAAAAGATGATGAGCAGGATGTCCCGCCGTTCCGGTCGCAAGAGAGCAAGGAGGCGACGATGAGGAGGAATTGCAGTCATTGCTCCAATTGTCCGTAGATTTGTAGAATTCTATTGGTTTCCGCTTTCGAACGCACGGCCCCAACATGATGCGGAATATTCATCTCTGCAAAGCCGTTCATGCGGTTGAAGCTGCTGATCTCGCAACCGATTGATGATGTGAATGTTGCGTGAATCAGGGCGTGCCTTCTCAGCCGTCATCACAACTTTTCTGCAACACCGTTCGTGGTGTCATCTGCGTAACTGCATGATGCACAACCCATTATGAAGTCTAAGGCCGCCATTTGTGCTCTTGCAGGCGATTTTTGGCTTCAAAAATCAGCCGTAAGGGGCGGGCGTCTCGCGAAGTGTATAGATCCCGTGGCTGGGGTTTTCGGTCTGAACATAACGGCGATGCGGGACGTAACGTCGCATCCCCTCGACGAATTCAGATCGTCCTACGGCGATGCTCTCTGTCCACCAGGGTTCCCGCTCCTGCTTTCGCTCGTCGATGACACGATTGAGGCCCTCCTCCAAATGGTTTCGCAGCTGCGGCAGATTGATCCCCCCAAGACGCCAGCAGAGTCGATCGAGGTCCAATAAACGGGATCGAGTGCGGTGCCCCATGATCTCATGGTAGCCCAGCCATTCCCATTCACGCGGATGCTGGACCTTGCCACACCGCACCATATTCAGTTCTATATATCGGACGCACCGCTGGAGGTAGACGCCCGTATCGATGTAAGTCGCGTGAAAGTGATCTCCCCAGACAGCATCAGTCCGTTGTTTCCTGCGATTGTAGGCTCTTGCGAACCCCCCTGACACCGTCTGAACCAGACGACTTACCTGATCTCTTTCGTTGGCATCCACGAGCAGGTGCACATGGTTGCAAGTCAGGCAGTAATCCAGGAGGGATACATCCAATTCCTTAAGCGCCGATCGTAACCGCGCGCGATAGTCGTTCCGATCCCGGGCAAACTTCAGGTGAAACTGTCGATTGTGACAGCGATGCGTTAGATGAAGGAGTCCTCCTTCCACGGTTAACCTATTGGCCCGTGGCATGGGCAGAGGATTAGCGGATTGCTCGATTCTTTCAAAGCGGTTTTTTGGGGCGAAAAACCGGCTGTAAGGTGCGATTTAGGGGTGGTTAGAGACCTTACGATGTTGGGAGTGAAGAGGTTGCTCTGGTTAGACCAGAATAACACCGTCTGGTTTGGGTGTGGATGTGCGCCATCCGGATAGCGGTCGCTTACTTTACTCGCTTCCGGAGCAGGCGAGCACGGTCTGGTGGTTGGCGTGGGGTCCGGACAGTCGCAGGCTGGTGGTATCCCGGGCCAATGGGGAGATTGCCGTTTGGAACATGGAGGCCGTGGAGGGGCAGTTGGCGGAGCTGGGATTGAAGCCCTGAGCTGTGGAGGGGTGTGGACAACAGATGCCATCAGGTTTGAGGATCGATGGAATGGACTGGATTTGCGGGCGCCGACGTGGAACCGCGAGGTTCACGTTTCGCCGCCCGGTTCGAGCGATGCCGTCGGAGGAACAGGGAGTTTCGCGAGCAGGAGAGATTGGAGCGGGAGGAGGAATCCAAGCGGAAGCTGGAGGCGATGGGGGGATTTCTACTGATTTGAGAGTGGAAGGGGTTGTGCCTGGAATCGGCACCGGGATTGGTTCCGGCAGCGTTTTGTGAGCAGGGAGGATGTCCATGGTCCAGGGGCGTGTATAGTCAGGCGAGAGAAGGCTGGACAAGAGAGCTGAATCGGATTCCGACTATGTCCATGCGTGGCGCATCCTTGGACGGACTTGGAACCAGAATCTGTGTTTCGTTTCTCACTTGGCTCCTGGCGGGGGTAGTTCACCTCGTGCAGGCTGCGAGTCCTGCGGTGGAATTTCCAACGGAGTTTGGGCGATTCACCATCAGCGGGGAAGGGGCGCTAGTCGGGATCCACCTCGGTCAGGGCGGCCGGAACTGGGTAGCCTCCGGCGAGTCTTCCCCCCTGCTGAGTCTGCGGATAGGTGGTGAGTACCATCCTGCCAACCGTGCAGCCTGGGATCAGGCGCGGGGTCGTCTGGCCCTTGGTTTTAGCGGCATTGATGCGGAGGTGATTCTTGGGTTAGAGACCAAGCCTAAGCATGTGGTTTTTGAGGTTCTGGAAGTCCGGTCGTCCGGCGCGGTGGAGTTGGTGTTATGGGGGCCTTATGCGACCTCGATTGGCGATATCGTTGGTGAGACCGTAGGCGTGGTGAGGAATTCTGAGCTGGCGGTGGGGATACAGGCCCTGAACGCCAAAACCATTGGCGGCTATCCAACGCAGGAGAGTGACGTTGAGGCGGGTTTTGGGGCTGACGATCAAGGCGATTATGCCGACCTCCCGAAGGAACTCGGAAAGGGGCAATCCTTCCGAGGGACGACGGCCCGGCCTGCGGAGTTTGGCAGCACGTTGCAGGCTTACTGTCGCAACCGCGATCGGGATCGGGTTATTGCTAACTGGGGCCATGATGCATACGTGGCTCCGGCGCTGGATGATGGCGGGATGATTGGAAGTAAGATCGCGCTGTTTGTCTGTCCGGCGTCGCAAGTCCTGGTGGTGATCGGGGCCATCGAAGTGGCTGAGGGATTGCCTCATCCGATGCTGGACGGCGTATGGGGTAAAGTGTCGCCGGATGCGACGTGTTCCTATCTCATTGTCGATTTTGGGGAGGAGACGATTGAGCGGGCGGTGGAGATGACGCGGAGGGCGGGCCTGCGCTATTTGTATCACAGTTCACCGTTTGAAACTTGGGGACACTTTAAGCTTAAGCCCGGCCTTTTCCCGCGGGGATGGGACAGTTTCAAAGCCTGCGCCGAGATTGCGGCGAAGGCGGGAGTTTGTTTGGGATTTCACACCCTTTCCAACTTTATTACCCCGAACGATGCTTATGTGACTCCGGTCCCTGATTCGCGGCTGGCAGCCGTTGGTTCAAGCAGGCTTGTCACGGAGATCAATGCCAGCCAGACAGAGGTTCCGATCGAGTCACCGCTGTATTTTCAAAAGGCCACCACACTGAACACGGTCAGGATCGGGCATGAGCTGATCCGTTACGCCTCGGTTTCGATGGAGGCACCGTGGCGGTTGTTGGAGTGCCAGCGGGGTGCATGGGGAACCAGGGCGGGCAGTCACGCGGCGGGCGATCCCGTTGCCAAGCTGATGGATCACAGTTACCAGACATTTCTAACCGATGCGGACCTTTCGCAGGAAGTGGCCGGGAACATTGCGCGCTTCTGTAATGAGACCGGGGCGAGGCAGCTTTCATTTGACGGGCTCGAGGGTAACTGGGCGACGGGGTTGGGTCAGTATGGTCGCACGCTTTTTACTCAAGCCTGGTATGAGGCGTTGGAACCTGAGCTGCGCGGGCAGGTGATCAACGACGCCAGCAATCCGGGACATTTCAACTGGCACATCTACACGCGGATGAACTGGGGGGAGCCGTGGTATGCGGGCTTTCGTGAGAGCCAGACTCTGTATCGGTTTAAGAACCAGTTGTATTTCGAGCGCAACCTGATGCCCCGGATGCTCGGTTGGTTTGCTTTGCGTCCGGACACGAGCCTGGAGGATGCCGAGTGGTTGTTAGCCCGTGCCGCAGGGTTTGATGCGGGTTTTACTTTGGCAACGAGCCTTGCAAGCACCGCTCAGCTTGAGGCGGATCCGCATGCTGCGGACGCAGCTCGGGATTTCGGTGCGGTGCCGGCGATTCTGGAAGCCATTCGCCAGTGGGAGACCGCCCGGATGGCACGGGCCTTCCCGGCTGATCTGAGGGCCGCGTTGTGCGACAACAATCGGGAGTTCCATTTGCAGGCTTCCGGGGAAGGAAGTTGGGACTTGTATGAGTATCACCTCCAGAGGCTTTCCTTGGACACGGTGAATGCAGCCCAGGCTGAAACCCGCTTCGGTCACCCCTATCGGAAGCAGCCACTGCAATGGATCATCCGTAATGTGGGCAAGGATGCGCTAACAGGCCTGAAGCTCATCATGGGTCCGGTGGCAGTTCTGGATATGAAAGAGCAGGCTGTGCCTGCCGGCGGCGCGGTCCGGTACGATGGCGGAGAGAAGGCGCTTGTGTGCGATTCAACCTGGCGACCGGTCCACGAGATTGCAGTTCAGCGTGCCGCGGCAGAAGTCGAAGGTGACAACGCCCGCCTGAGCCTTTCCTGGCAGCCTCAAACCGAGGGAAGCCTCAAGATCGAGTTTCGCACCGTCGGGCCCGCGATACGAATCACCGCGCAGGGCATTCAAAAGCAGCATTAGCCACCAAGAATGTAGAGGGATATCGCCTTCACCACTGCCCGGTTTAGCCTGATGTGGTGTCACCAAAGCAAGCCGCTGGCGTTCAGTAGGTTGCGCTAAAGTCAGGGGGTATATTTGGGGCTTACAGCCTGTTTTGAGGGTCGAAAAGAGGTTCTAAGCGGCGGGTGAAAAGGGTGGGCTTTCCCGGTGGCTTAGATTCGCTTTTGGGCCCCAAAAATCCGCTCTAAGGGCCGATTTGAGCCATCTGAACCGGGTTAAGCTCCTCCTGCCAAGGCACTTGCTCAGGTGAGACCACGTTTACAGAGTAGTGAAAGTGTTTGGGGGGAGGTCTTTTTCAGCACTGCCCCATTGGGGATTGGGGTTGGGGCCCATTTCGAACTCGAGCAGGCCTCCATTTAGGAGGGTCTCGTGCTTCAGCCAGGTCCTGGTGAAGTTTTGCCCGTTGAGTCTGGCGGACTGGATGTAGCGGTTTTCGTGGCTGTTGTTGGCGGCGCGTACCGTGAAGCTGCGGCCATTAGCGAGGTGGATTGTGGTTTCCGGGAAAAGCGGGCTACCGATCAGGTAGTAGGGCGTTCCGGGGCAGAAGGGGTAGAACCCGGCTGCATTGAACACATACCACGCGGACATCTGACCGGTGTCTTCATCCCCGATCATGCCGTCCTGGTTATACAGTTCGTCCATGACCCGGCGGACCGCGTGCTGGGTTTTCCAGGGTTGTCCGACGTGATTGAACAGGTAGAGCACGTGGTGGTCGGGTTCATTGACGTGGGCGTATTGGCCCATGCGTGAGAACTCGACCTCGCGCATTTCATGGATCATGTGGCCGTAGGTTCCGACGACCGTGGTGCCGGGCTGTTCGAGGAGGTGGTCGAGTCGTTCCGCCATTTTGGTGCGGCCACCCAGAAGGTCCATCAGGCCGTAGGGATCATGCTGGACCGACCACAACCATTGGACTGCATTGCCCTCTGTGTAGGGGCCGCCCCAGGCGAGGGGATCGAAGGGTTCCTGCCAGGTTCCGTTTGACAAGCGTCCCCGCATGTAGCCGGTTTGAGGATCCCACACGTTGTTGTAGTTTTTCGCCCGTTGGAACATTTGCCGGGCGATGTTCTCTTTCCCGGCGGCCCGGGCCACCACTCCAACGCAGAAATCTCCATAGGCATACTCCAGAGTGCAGGAGGTGGCTGCGTCCTTACGGATATCGCAGGGGACATAGCCGAGCGCGAGGTATTCCTTCACATAGTCGCGACCCGCCCAGGAGTTGCTTTCCATGGCGTTCTTCAGCGTGGCTTCGTGGGCATCCTGGATATTGAAGGTGCGCAGTCCCTTGACCCAGGCATCGGCGAAGATGGAGTCGGCGTGGGAGCCGATCATGCAGGGGCGGTTCCCCGGGCTGGGCCAGGCTGGCAGGCGTCCGCCTTCGCGGTAGGCGTTGAGCCATCCTTCGAGGATCTGGCTGCTCCAGTCGGGGGCGTAGAGCAGGAGGAACGGGAAGGCGGCACGATAAGTATCCCAGAGGCCATTGTCAGTGAAGAGCGGGCCTTCGAGCACTGTGCCATTGGCGAAGGGGCTGTAGTGTCGGAGTTGGCCCTTTTCATCGGGTTCGTGAAACATCCGCGGGAACTGGAGTGAGCGATAGAGGGCGGTGTAGAAAGTGGATTGTTGTTCTGGTGAGGCGCCGCGGATCTCGACGCGGGCCAACTCCCGGGTCCAGGCTGCTCGCGATTCTTCCGTGGTGGCGGCGAAATCCCACGAGGGTATTTCGTTGCGGAGGTTGCGGGCCGCTTGTTCATGGCTGATGAAGGAGGTTCCGATTCGCATGAGTACGGACTGACCTGCGGCGACGGGGTTTAGTTCGGCTGCTGCTGTGGTGGTTTTGTCGTGCACTTCCAGTTCCAGAGACTTGAACGGTTGCTGGAGTTCCGCGACGAAGAACATGCCGAAGTCGCCGGGGGCACCAAAGGTGACGTGAGTGGCTTTGCCGCGGATCTGGAGATTTCCGGATTCGGGCGGTACCTCCACGGGCCCTTCACCGTGGAATACGATGGAGGCCTCCCGGGTGGCTGGAAACGTGAATCGAACCATAGCACAGCGCGGGGTGGGGGTCAGTTCCATCCGGGTTTGGTAGCGGTCGAGATCGACAGCGTAGTAGTAGGGTCGGGCAGACTCCTTCTCGTGGGAGAAACCGGAGGCGCGCCCCGCTGGTGTTCCTTTCCAGGGGCCGACGACTGGCATGAGGAGGAAGTCTCCGTAATCCCGGATCCAGATGCTGGGCTGATGGGTAGCGCGGATCCCTTCGAATTTGTCGTGCTTGAGCTGGTAGAACGGGCTGGCATTGCCGTCGGTTTGCGGAGCCCAGGTGGTCATGCCGAACGGGGCTACAATGGCGGCCAGAGTATTGCCTCGGGAGAATTGGGCGTCGCCATTGACTCCGGAGAGGGGGTTGACGCAGTCGACCGGGTCACCGGTCAAGGTGGCTTCCCCATATGTGTTGGAAGTGCAGATGGAGAGCGCAAGGAAGAGGTGGGAGAGGCGGGGGAGAATGAAATGCATAACGGAGGCAGTTGTTTATCCGCGGCGGTCTCGATAGGGCAAGTGCCGGTTATTGTGCGCAGGGGTTCGAGGATGCGGGAGATTGTGGAGGAGCTGGGGGGCGGGCGACCTCAGCGTAACTGGTCCCCGTGGGGGTATGCGCCTAGCTACCAATCACTTGCTTTGGCCAGGTGGTGGGGGGCATGGTGAGGCCCGTTAGGCCTTCGGGGCCGGAAGTCACCATGACCTCTGGCACATAGTCTTTCGGGGGTGCTTTCATACCATCCTGACCATGACTCATTCGGAACAGAGCAGCGCAGCGGGATCGGACGTGTTGCCGTCCGGTTGTGCTGTCGGGGCCGATGGGGCTGCCGTGGGGGTGGCGGATGCGAGGCTCGGGGGGGTGATGTCCTCCGTGTGGCCGGCCATTGGTTCGGCAGACTCTGAGATGTTGAGACGGAAGAAGCAGGCGATTCGGGCGGGGCATTTGGCGATGTGCCTGATGGTGGCCTCAGCGATCGGGATTCCGCTGTTGAGGTCGTGGCGGGAGTATCCATCCGCAGTTGTTTTGGCGCTGTGGGTTGCGGGGGTAGGCTACATGCTTTGGAACCTTTACGGGACGCGGGGCATCGTGAGGCTGGTTTTGTGGGAAGGTGGAAATCCTCCGGCGGTTCAGGTTCGAACACCCGCGTGCGGTAATGGGGTTTATTTCATCGTGCAGCTAGTCTTGGCGGGGGTGGTGTATGGACTAGCGAACCGGGGACAGTTGCCGGATTTGGTGTGGGTTGCGCTGTTACCCCCGGTGGCCTACGCCGTTTTTCTACTCGAGTGGCGTGGCATCGCTGTGGTTTCCCTCCTGACCATGGGCACGTTCATATCGTGTGCGGTGTTGTGGCACGGATGGGGGCGGGTTGGGTATACGGCTGTGGCGTTCTCGTTTGCGATCCTGTTCACCCTGGTTTTCACCTTGCTGGCGGTCCATTCCGAGAGATCCCGTGGGGAGGTGGTGCGGCTGGCGGATGAGTTGGGGCGGGCGAACCATCGATTGCGGGAGTATGCCGTGCAGGCGGAGGATATGGCCGCAAACCGCGAGCGGAACCGGATTGCGCGCGAGGTGCACGACAGTCTGGGCCATTACCTGACCGTGGTGAACGTGCAGATCGAGGCGGCGCTCGGCTTGGATGGAGTGGATCCCGCCCGAGCGCGGGAAGCGCTGGCCAGGGCGCGGGCATTCACCCGGGAGGGGCTGCAGGATATTAGAGGTTCATTGGCGGCGTTGCGGGCTTCGCCGTTGGAGAACAGGCCCCTGGCGGAGGCTTTCCGCGAACTCGTGGTCGCCTCGATGGATGATCCTGGTGCGGTGGCGTTGGAGGTTATGGGCAGGCCCCGGGCACTGTCCGCCCCGGCGGAGCTCTCGCTCTTTCGTGCTGCGCAGGAGGGGCTGACGAATGTTCGCAAGCATGCGGGGGCCAAGAGTGTTGTGCTTCTGCTCGACTATCGCGATCCCTGCAGGGTGGTTGTCACGGTCAAGGACGATGGGGTGGGCTGCGTTGCTGAAAATGCGGAGGGTGGTTTTGGACTGTTGGGATTACGCGAACGGGCCCAACTGCTGCGTGGCAGTCTCGAGGTCAACTCCACTCCTGGGGAAGGCTTTGTGCTATCCATGGGGGTGCCGGGGTGAGTGTCATCCGCATCCTGCTGGTGGACGATCAGGCGATGTTCCGGGAGGGACTGCGGACGGTGCTTTCCCTGCACGAGGATTTTGTGATTGTGGGGGAGGCGGAGAACGGGAATGAGGCGGTGCTGGCCGTGGAACATCTTCGGCCGCACGTAGTCCTGATGGACATGCGGATGCCGAGCTTGGGGGGTGTAGAGGCCACGCGTCGCATTGTGAGGCAGGGGAGCGCATGTCGGGTCATCGTTCTGACGACCTTTGACGATGATGAGGAGGTCTTTGAGGCGTTGCGTGCAGGCGCGGTGGGGTATTTGCTGAAGGACGCGGGAGTTGATCGGTTGGCTGAGGCGATTCGGGCGACTGCGAGGGGGGAGTCGTTCCTGCATCCTTCGATTGCGGCGAAGGTTGTAGCTGAGTTCAACCGGTTATCGCTCGTAAGGAAGCCCGAGATTCAGCTGCGCGGGCAGGAAGCACTTTCGGCACGCGAGCGTGAGGTTCTGAGGCAACTGGCGGCGGGCAAGTGCAACAAGGAGATTGCCGTGGCATTGATGCTGGCAGAGGGCACAGTGAAGAACCACCTGAGCAATATTTTCGGCAAACTGGGGGTATTGGACCGGACCCAGGCGGCGCTGAGGGCACGTGAGCTTGGCCTGGTCTGAACGGGGGGCAGTGACTTCTGGCACATCCCAGCGGCGGTTCAGTTTGCTACCGTGCTGAAACAGTCCGAAATCGGACTGCCGAATTCATGAGCACGAAGCGATTTCACTGGAGGAGAATTCTGGGAGTGGTGTCGTCCCTGTTGGTTCTGCTTGGATTGGCGGCGGGTTACGTGGTCCGGAGGAAGTTGCCGCCCGAGTTGATGACCGATATCCGGTCTGGGATTCCTGCCCGGAACGAGAAAGACCCGGCGAAGAGGCTCAATATCTACTTGGAGAACCGGTATGGCTCGCAGGACGATCCCGCCAACCGCGAGAAGGTGTTTGTGGACTTTTTCAACCCGGATCACATCGAGGCGATGCAGCTGATGGTGAGGCATTCTCCCGAGGCCATGCGTCAGGAGAGCATCGACGCCATGGCCGATTGGGTATCTGCCTATCGGGATTCGCTGTCGGACGCGGATCGAGCCCGCCTGAGAGAGCGTTTTGGCACGGACCAAGGCAGAGCGGTGCTGCGTCAAGCCACCGCAAAGTACAACCAGCAGGACGTCCAGTATCGCGGTCAGACTGCCAACGTGATCTCTGAGTTGTTGAAAACCATTCATTCCCTGGAACATCCATGACGCCGCGACTTCATTCCATGCCAGTTGAAGCAGAGCCTCGTCATGTCCGCACTCCGGCCTTCACCTTGATAGAACTGCTGGTGGTAATCGCGATCATCGGCATCCTTGCAGGAATGCTGCTGCCGGCTTTGGGCAAGGCCAAGCAGAGTGCCCAATCCATTGGCTGCATCAGCAATCTCCGCCAGATGGGCATTGCCCTGACTGCATACGTGCAGGACAACGAGGATCGGCTTCCGGTTTGCGCGGGTTATTTACCCAGTCACCAGACCAATCTTCCGCCGCTGAGCACGACCTTGTTTCCTGAGCAATCGACAAACAAGTTGTTCTGGTGTCCCGGCGACAGGAAGCTATTTCGTGAGGAGGGAACGAGTTACGAATGGAACTTCTGGTTGAACGGGGCGCCATACTCTGCGCCCCAGTGGGCGTTGATTTACACCAATGAAGCGCGGGTGATTGTGGACAGCCTGTTTGGAGGGCGGGAGGAGACACCCATCACAGGCGATGCGAATCCGTTTCATGGCGAACGCGGACAGTTTATGGGCAAGAACGCCCTGTATTTTGACGGGCGGGTGGAGAAGGCCCGGCTTCCACCGGCGGTGGAGTAGTTGGCGGGTTGCTGTGGTCGACCGCTATTGAGGGAGCACTACCGGCCAGATGGAGTCCATGTGTCGGCCTTTTACCGATGGAAGGCTGGCGGTGCCTCCAATCGCGTGTAGGGCCAGTGGAGGGTTTGTGGCAAGGGCTGGAGCCACGTGGGTGATGGCGACTTCTCCATGGTTGCCGAAAACTTCCACAGACATACGATCGACGAGGATGCGGAGGTGGATCTGTCCGGAGCGCGGGAGGAGTTCGGCCTTGAGGTCGCAGGCATCCAGTTGGTGTGTCCTCAGGTGGTAGCGGATGGTGTTGCCGAGCAAGCTGAGCTCGAGCTGCTGGCAGGTCGAGTCCGCCATATTCAGCTCAATCTCGATGTCGAGGGGCCCGGCCGCAATGCCGGCGAGCGCGTTGTTGCCGGGCTTGACTGTGAGATGGTTCAGGGAGCATTGAGACTTATAGAGTGTCCGGATTTCATCGACGGGATAGGAGCACATCCGGAGTCCCTCCGGAAGTGAGCGGAGGGTGAGTTCGCAGGGGAACGTGATTTGCTGGTTGAACGGCATGCCCGGATACTGGCCTCCGCGCATCCACGCCATTTGGATGCGACGGTTATCCGGCAGGCCGTTGAACGTGCGCGTGGCATAGAAGTTGTCCCCCTGGTTTGCCTTCAGCTTGGGGCTTTCCGGCTCGAAACGACTGCCGTCGAAGTTGCCGATGATGTAATCCCCGTTTCCGTCGACAACGATCCACTTTTGGCGCTTTGGGTCACCATCGATGCAGAGCGGGAACATGTCCGGACATTCGAACATGTTGGGGATGGAAGTATCGAGCTTGCGCCAATGGAGGAGGTTGGTGGAGGCGAAGAGCAGGAAGCTGTTTTCCTCCGAGCCGGAGTGGCCCTGAGCGAGCAGTGCGGCCCGGCGTCCCTGCCGGAGCGAAGCGGAGTTCTGCTCGCAGACGACCTCGGATCCGCCCAGGCGTTCACGGCGCCACACAGCGGCGAGCGTGATAGTGTTGTCGCCCTCGGCCCATATGGCGGGTCCTTTAAGGTATTGGCGGCCGTTGAACTGGATGACCGGGTGCGGCCACTGGCCGGGGGGGACTTTGCGGGGCCTCAAGGCGTCATCAGGCTGGCTGAGGTCATGGCCCTGACCGGAGAGGTCGGGCCAGCGGGCGATCCGGCCATCCTCGTCCGAGGGGGTTTCGGCGGCATCCAACCGAAGGACGAGCCCTTGTGCAGGGGGTTCGGCCGCCGGTGTCTCCTTGAGGTTCCATTTGTTTGCCAGATAGTTCAGGAGCTGCCGTGTTTCAGTCGCGGAGAGAGTGCGGTCGTAGGCGCGGATTTCAGAGATATCGCCGTTGAGGAACTCAGTTGTCCCTGTTTTGGCGCCAACGTAGAAGGCCTCACTTCCGACGCGTTGAAGAGAGGCATCGATTTGCCTTTCTGTCTCACTCATCAGGTCCGTCACGATGACCTGTCCGGTGGAATCGAGGCGGATGACGGAACAGTTCCACTGGCCTGCAGTGTATTGGAGTGCATCATGGGCATCATTGGATTCCCCGTTGAACCCATAGCTGCCGGTGTTTTCCATGCCGGGGGTTGGGCCATAGAGGACCATAATCCATTGCCGGGACGGTTCGTGCCAAAATACGGCGGGGTCGCGGTGTGCGTGAGTCAGCACCGGGTTCTGGTCGTATTTCATCCAGTTGAGTCCCCCGTCCTGGCTGTAGGAGATGCATTGGTTGAGGTTATCGGTGCTGCTCCAGAACGCGATCATCACCGGCTGCTGACCGTTGCCGAGTCCTGAGACATTGTTGTAATCCACGACTGCTCCACCGGACTGTGTGCCACCGAATTGGCCGCCTTTGCCAAAGGCGGGCGGCATTTCTTCCCAGTGAATGAGATCGCGGCTCACGGCATGCAACCAGCAGGACCACCAGCGCTGCGCGAAGAAATGGTATTGGCCGTTGTAGTAGACGAGTCCATTGACGTCGTTGATCCATCCTTCCTGGTGGGGCCCGGGTTCGATGGTGTAATCATCCCAATAGCGTGCAGAGAAGTGGAACTGGGGTCGAAGCGCCTCTTGATACAGGGAGGCTCGGGTTTCCCGGTTCGGCTGTTGAGCAAGCTGAAGCAGGGGAGCCATTAAGGCCAGCCCGATCCAGCGTCCCGGGTGAGCGTGAGTTGCCTTGGGCCTGCTGGCTGTAAGAGTGCGTGTGGTGTACGTTCCCTTCTTGGAGCCGTAGTGGTTTGTCTGCATGATGTCACGCCATCAGTGGATGACTGTGCGAAGGAGCACCCATGGATGGACGATGACCGTAGCCGCGCTGCGGGTCGTGGTCTACCAAAGACTGTTTGAACCATGGGAGCTTCGTTTTCACGGGAGGTTGTTTGAGGCTGGTGTGGGTGATGGGTAATCAGCTTGCAACGCAGACACCGGGGCTTATGTTTCCTGAGCACCCGCCAAACCACACTATTCATTCATACTGCCATTATGCGGACACCACTTCTGTTAGCCCTCGCTGGTAGCCTTTGTTGCCATTATGCCCATTCGGCCGACTGGCCGCAGTATTTGGGACCGAACCGCGACAGCAAATCCTCTGAGCAGGGCATTGCTCGTGCGTGGCCGGAAACCGGTCCCAAGGAGTTGTGGTCAGTCCCTGTTGGCAAGGGTTACGGTGGTCCCGCGATTCAGTCGGGGAAGGTCTATTTGTTGGATCGGGACGACGAGGTGGGTGACATCTTGCGGTGTTGGGATTTGAACAGCGGGGAGGAGCTCTGGAAGTTTGCCTACGATGCAGCGGGCACAGTCATGTTTCCGGGGTCACGCAGCGTGCCTACGATCGAAGGCGGTTTCATCTACACCTGCGGACACAACGGCGACCTTTACTGCATTGATCTTGGGACCCATAAGCCGGTCTGGCATGCAAATGTCTGGACG
Source organism: Verrucomicrobiota bacterium (assembly GCA_046047235.1). GTDB lineage: Bacteria > Verrucomicrobiota > Verrucomicrobiia > Limisphaerales > JAHDYP01 > JBMTVN01. Next base: position 17,734 of record JBJOII010000019.1, read on the forward strand.
GATTACGGTGGGAAGCCGCCGAAGACTGACGGGGGCGGGTTTCGTCCCGGCGCAGCTGAACCCGGTGCCTTTCCCATCTGGGCCATCACCCAATGTCCACTCATCTACGGGGACTTGCTGATTGTGGCGTCCCAGGCGCCTGAAGCGGGCGTGGTGGCCTATGCAAAGAAGAACGGGGAAGTTGTATGGAAGACGCCGTCGCTCGGATATGTCGGCTATGTCAGTCCGTCTATTGCCAAAGTGCATGGTAAGGATCACATCGTCATGGTTACTCCCTCGACAAACCCCTTCAGCCGGTCAAGCCCGGACGAAAACAAGCTGGGCACCGTGGTAGGTTTGGATCCGGCCACCGGCAAGCTGCTTTGGACGTATGACAAGTGGGAATGCCATGTGTCGGTTCCCAGTGCGGTTGATGCGGGCGATAACAAGATTCTCGTGGCAGGCGGATACGAACTGGGGGCCACCATGATTCAAATCGACAAGGCAGCCGACGGGAGCTTCAGTGCGAAGGAGGTGTTTACCACCAAACAGTTCGGGGACCAGACCAAGGCGCCATTGCTGCATGAAGACCACTTTTATGCCGAATATGGCACAAACAGTCGCCGGGATGGTTTGGTTTGCATGGACATGAAGGGGGAGGTTCTGTGGAAGACTGGGCGGAAACCGGATTTCAACAAGGGCAGCATGATTTTGGTGGATGGCCTGATCCTGGCAACGGATGGCTCGATGGGGCTTTACCTGATAGAACCGGATCCCGAGGGTTACAAGCAACTGGCGAGCGCCCGTGTTCTGGCCGAAGTTGAAGGTCCGGAAGGGACTGATATGGCCTCGCGCGTTGGAGGCAGGACCCAGAATTGGGCGCCCCTGGCGTTGTCTGACGGCAAGCTTCTGGTCAGGGACCAGAAAGTCATGAAGTGTTTGGCAGTCAAGTGACGCTGCTGGGAATGCCGGGACGCCCCTCGGCACATGAGGCTGTCTTGCCGGAGCAGCATGATCAGAGTCTGATTCCTGCTCAAACGGCATCAGGGTATCCAGCGATAGAGCAGGACTTTGGCTTTGAAGTCTTCCTCGACGAAGACCAGGTATTCGCCATTGCCGCGCCGGTGGGCACTGATGCCGGTGAGGATGTCGATCCAGCCGGTGTTCTCCACGCCGCCGACGGTTGGTCCCGGGTCCAGAGTTCCGACCTCGGCGCCATCGCTCAACCGGTTGATCGATATCCGGCCGCGTTCCTTCCATCCTCCGGTGAAGACATAGTCGCCGGCGGCTGCGATGCAGCCTGCCTCCTGGCCGGCTCCGGGGGCGAAGGAGACCGTTGATCGATTTCCGGCGAGGTAGTTCCGACAGATGTGGACCCGACCGATGTGGCGCATGTCACTTCCTTCCTCGGCGACGATCAGGGTGTCAGATGCGTCGAGATAAACCACGCGGGCTACCTTGCTTACCCCTTCGGGAGGGTCGAGGACGGTGATTTTGTCCGCGGCATACATCGGGTTCCCGTTTTGGTCGATACCCTGGCAGTCGTATCGAAAGAAGCCGTAGGCCATCCAGATGTTCCCTTTTGCGTCGACCCAGAAGGGGCCCGGGCGGACGCGATCAGCGTTGGCAGCAAACTCGTTGGCCTGGTACTCACCATCACCATTGATGTCCCGCCAGATTGAGGTCCCTTCCGGCTTATTCGGGGGCCACTGTTGTTCTGTCCGGTATAGGTTGTTTCCCCATTGGAGGATCAGTCCGGACGGGATGGCGACTTCGCCCTCGTAACGGAAGATGTTGATAAAGTTGCTCGCGAACATGCCTCCAACGTAGAGAAAGCGCTTTCCCTGCAGGTAGACGATCTGGGGCGAGGTCAGCCCGTGCTCCCCGTTTTGCTTCACAAAGGTCAGTCCGCGCGGGTCATTGGGGTAACGGTGTCGGTCCAGTGAGTAACCGACGAGCGTTGACTCCTGGCCTGGTGGGCGGGAGTAATCCATGCGGTAATGCTCCTGGATGCCCCAGACGTCCAAGCCATCCGTCTTCGGGTCGGCACAGACCAGATCGACGAAGAAATCGCCGCGCAACTCCCAAAGCAGGTCTCCGGCTGGGGAGAACTTTCGCAGGCAGGTTCCCATTTCACTCATGGCAACGTAGAGGTTGCCATCCTGATCCATCCCGACACCGCGGATGCCGTAGAGTTTGCCAGGGCGGTATTCGCCGGGAGTTCCACTCCCGATGCCGCCATAGTCGCCGAAGGTCCGAGTCAGCCTGGGTGACTGGTAGTCGCTGATGTCATAGAAGAGGATTTGTTGACGTGGGCTGGTTTGGGAATCCGCGACCATGCACATGGCCTGATGTGGTGTCACCAGAGGAATTCATTGGCGTCCAGTAGGTTGCGCTAAATCAGGGGGTGTATTTTGGGCTTACAGCCTGTTTTGAGGGTCGAAAAGCGGTTCTAAGCGGCGGGGGAAAAAGATGGGCTTTCGAGGTGGCTTAGATTCATTTTTGGGGCCCAAAAATCGGCTCTAAGGGCCGATTTGAACCACTTGAACTGGGTTAACCCCACCTTGCCCATGGACTTGCTCAGGTGAGACCATGCCTGCCGCCAGCTTCGTGGGTCTGCGGGGTTGCGTTTTGCCGGTTCGATCCTGAGCATGACGCAGGATTGAGCGATTTGATTCTTTGATTTCTTTCGGGATGAAGGCACCACGTCACCAGGTTGTTATTGTCGGATCCGGGATTATCGGGCTGAGCCACGCTGTTCTGGCGCGCGAGGCGGGGTATTCCGTGTGTGTGTATGAGCGGTCGTCCCGACCGCTGGGAGCGTCCGTGCGCAATTTCGGAACGGCATGGCCACTGGGGTGCACCGTTGGTCCTGAACGTGACCAGGCGCTGTTTGGAGTTGAGACCTGGAGGCGCGTGGCTGCGCAGGCTGACATTTGGCATGATCCGTGTGGATCGCTTGGGCTGGCTTACCGGGAGGAATCCTGGGAGGTGCTTTGCGAGTTTCAGCAGCGGGTTGGGGTGGGTGCCTTTGAACTGCTGGATCAGGCGGCCGTGATGCGGCGGTTTCCATTGGTGAATCCGTCTGGACTGCGTGGTGGACTGTTCAGCGCGAGCGAGCTGGTGGTTCAGCCTACGAGGGCGATGGCCAAACTGGTGCAGCATGCCATGTCGCTGGGGGTGGAATTCAGGTTTGAGACTCCGATTGTTGGGGTGGGGGATGGGAAGGTCATGACGAGCCACGGCCGGGAACACGGCTTTGATCACCTGCTGATTGCTGCGGGGGAAGAGATGCGTCTTTTATTTCCCGAGGCACTCAGCTCGGCCGGCGTTCAGCCCTGTCATTTGCAGATGATGCGCACGGGACCGGTTTCCCGTGACCGTCGAATTGGTGCTGTGCTCGTTTCCGACCTCTCGCTTGTCCACTACCCTGCCTTTCAAGGGTGTCCGTCACTGTCTTCCCTGCGGCAGCGTTTGGAGTCAGAGCTGGCTGAGTTGCTCCAATATGGCATCCACATCTTTGTGGCGCAGCATGACGATGGCAGGCTGACCCTGGGAGATTCCCATGAGTATGGTTGGGATCGCGAACCGGGATCCCGGCAGCATATCGATGAACTGATTCTGGGTGGAGTGCGATCCTTGCTTTCCGAACCTCTGCCGGCGGTGGAATCACGCTGGGTGGGCACCTACCTGAAGAGCACGAAGGGTGTTACGCAGGTGGTTCTGCATCCAGGCGAGCGCGTGACGCTTGTGGCGGCTATGGGTGGGCTGGGCATGACCCTCTGTTGGGGACTAGCCAAGCGTTCGATCGAGCGATGGCAGGCGTTGGAGTGTTGACGCGTGCGGGGCGTTCGCGTTCCCGACCATCTGTCGCATCAAAGATGTCGCTTGAGGAATGCACGTCCCGAGCCAGTCTTCTGATAGCGCTCAAAAGCCAGAGCGCGCGCTCGTTCGCGGAAGGCGGTGGCGGAACGGACGACCCAGGGGGTGAATTTGGAAGTGTGGGGCACTTTGCCTGCGTTGTGGTATTGGAGACGTTGGTGCAGGTCAGTGGTGTGGCCGGTGTAGAGCTGGTTGGTATGGGAGAGGGACTGAAGGATGTAGACGTAGTGGTAGGTGTTCACTGCGCTGTATAGAGGTTGATTTGCAGTATTGGGGTCAGGAACGGTGTTGTTCCATCTGCCGACCTGATAAACCTGACGCTACTCCTTGTTCCTGGCTGAGTTTGAACAGCTCCGTGCCCTGTCTGTTGGATCTGCCCTCCTTCGCTCCTCGCTTGGCTTGGAGCTTCGGCGCGCAGCCTTCGCCCCCGGACCTTTTTCTGGAAAAGGCTGGAGGCGGAGGTCGGAATCGAACCGACGAATGGAGCTTTTGCAGAGCTCTGCCTTACCACTTGGCTACTCCGCCGCCACAGAAGAGTTGGAAGAATACGGAGATCGGGCGGTGGTGCAAGCTGAAGTTTTGGCGGGAATTCGGAAAGGGGTTGGCTACAGCAGTCTTGCTTAGAGTTGACGTCTTGCCCCGGAGCGGGGTGGAGGGATAGGGTGCGCGGCGCATGCGGTTGTTGGACCGGTATTTATTGCGCGAACTGATGGTGCCCTTGCCTTATTGTCTGGCGGGGTTCCTGACGTTTTTCATTTCCTCGGATTTGATCTCCGAGCTGGATGATTTTCGGGAGGACGGCTTGGGCATTGCTGATGTGGCTCAGTATTACTTTGTGAAGCTGCCTGAGTATTTGGTGCTGTTACTCCCGATTGTGCTGTTGCTGGCGCTGCTCTATGCGATGACGACGCATTCACGGCATCAGGAGTACACGGCGATGCGGGCGGCGGGGATTAGTCTTTGGCGCTTTTGCATGCCGTATTTGGGGTTGGGTCTGGGGTTGAGTGCATTGATCTTCGTCCTGAATGAGAGTGTGGTGCCGCGGAGCAAGGATTTGGCCGAGGCGATTCGGTTTAGGAAGCTGGAATCGGGCGGGGATGAAGCGGGTCGATGGCTGAGCAGTTTGGAGCTCAGGAACGAGCGGGAGGGGAGGACGTGGTTGATTCAGCGTTTCAACCCGGATGGGGGGATCATGGTGGGTGCACATGTTGAGTGGACGCGTGCGGACGGGTCGCAGGCGGTTATTTCGGCGGACCGCGCGAAGTATGTGGATGGGTGCTGGGAGTTTGAGGGGGTCAAGCTGGTGGATGACGATCCGGAGTCCAAGCAGCCTGTTCGAGCGCTGAATTTTCTGCGGGAGGAGGCCTTGACAGAAACTCCGGCGACGATCCGGAGTGATTATCAGGTCGGCCGCATGGAGAGTTATCGGCAGGCCCGGAAGGTGAGCCTCACGTTGGCGGAGATCCGCAACTACCGGTATCTGCATCCTGAGCTCACCGCCCGGGAGCGGGCGCTGCTGGACACGCAGATGCATGCACGGCTGGCGCAGCCTTGGACGTGCTTCATTGTGGTGCTGATTTCGATGCCGTTTGGCATCGTTTCCGGGCGGCGGAATGCCTTTGTTGGTGTGGCTTCGAGCATCTTTATCTGCGTGGGATACTTTTTCTTTCAACAGCTCACCTTGGGGCTTGGAACCGGGCAGCATGTGCCGCCGATTTTGGCGGGTTGGCTGCCCAACGGTTTCTTTGGGGCTCTTGGGGTGGTGCTGTCCTTCAGAAACCGATGAGTCATGAGTGACGCTGTCAGTGGAGCACCCGGGTCCGGTTCTAGTGAGGTTGACGTCCTGCGCGACAGGCTTTCGCGTATGGAACGGCTTTATGAGGTCAGCAACATCATCCACTCTACTTTGGATCCGAACCGTGCGTTGGAGTTGATTGTGGAGCAGTCTGTGCGGCTGACCCGTGCGACCAGCGGTTCGGTGGTGCTGATTAATCCCACGACGGGTTATCTCGAGATTCTGGCTGCAGCAGGTCTTTCTGGCGAGGGGCGTCGGCTGCGTCTGCGGGTCGGGCAGGGGATCACCGGTTGGGTGGCGCAAACCGGTCAGGCTGCGCTGGTGTGTGATGTATCGAAGGACAACCGTTATGTTCAGGTCCGAGCGGGGGTCCGCGCGGAGCTGGCGGTGCCATTGCTGGTGGGGGGGGCGGTTCGTGGGGTGATCAACGTGGACTCGGTGCAGGAGGGTGCTTTTGCTGCAGACGATCTCGAGGTTTTGTCCGAATTGAGCAAGCAGGCTGCTGCGGTAGTGGTGAACACGTGGCATCACGAGCAGGTACGGTTGCGGTCGGGGTTGTTTGAGTCGTTGTTGAAGGTGGGGCAGACCATCAATTCAGCCATGCATGTGGAGGAGGCCCTGGAGCTCATCACCCGGGAGGCCTGCCAATTGATGCGGGCCAAGGTGTGTTCACTTCTTTTGGTGGATGAAACCGGGGAGTGGCTGGATTTGAAGGCTTCCCATGGAGCGGGGGCGGCGTACCGGGACAAGCCACGCCTCAGCATGGATGAGAGTCTGGTGGGAGGTGTTGTGCGGCGGAAGAAGTCCGTGCAGGTGGACAACGTGCTGGATTCGGGGCGTTACCAGAACATGGAAGTGGCCCAACGCGACGGGCTGGTGGCACTGCTGAGCGTGCCTTTGGTGTTTGGTGAACGCTGTCTCGGGGTGCTGAACATTTACAAGGGCGAGCCGCACTACTTTTCGAACGATGAAATCGGCGTGCTATCTGCCTTGGCGGATCTATCGGCCTTGGCCCTGGAGAAAGCGCGGCTTTATGAGCGGATCATGGATGTGGAGGAGCAGCTTCGGCAGCAGGAGAAGTTGTCGGTACTGGGTTTGGTGGCGGCTGAGGTGGCCCATGAGATCCGCAATCCGCTGACCGTCCTGAAAATGCTTTATCACTCCCTGAACCTGAAGTTCTCCGATGACGATCCGCGTTCGAGAGACGCCCAGATCATGGGTGAGAAGATGGATCAGCTGAACCACATCGTCGAGCGCATCCTGGACTTTGCGCGGACCGGAGAGCCCGAACGCAAACTCCTTTCCCTGGCGGGGCTCTTTGAGGAGCTCGACGTGCTGACGCGTCACAAGCTGCGGCAGCAGGGGATTGAGTTCGTCCGCAGCATTCCGGCGGATCTTCCTGAGATCATGGCGGATCCGGTGCAGCTGAATCAGGCCTTTTTGAATCTCTTGCTTAATGCGGCTCAGGCGATGCCACAGGGGGGGCGGATCGAGATCAGGGCCAGTCGAACGATGCTGGAGGCGGATGGGGAGCGTCAGGATGCGGTGCAACTGGATTTCCGGGACAACGGCCCGGGGATTCCGGCAGGGCAGAGCGGTCGTCTATTCAAGTCGTTGTTCGAGACCACGAAAAGTGGGGGAACGGGGCTCGGCTTGGCTGTGGTAGCCCGTATTGTGGAGGCCCATCACGGGGAGATCAGCGTCGAGTCCAGCCCTGGAGCCGGCACGAACTTTCGTCTGCTCCTCCCGTTCTGGCGGGGGGATGATATCCAGACGATGCCCGAGGAGGGGGAGTGAGCGGTTTCATGGCGAATGCGGTTTGACGGGCAGCCACTCACCACGCAACCTTACGTCTCGTGCGCTCCAGTCACCTGATAGCCTTGTTGCTGATGAACGTCTTTTGGGCGGCGTCCTACGCTGCCTTCAAGGTGTTATCGGTGAGGATGGCTGCTGGTGAGATCGTGACGTGGCGGTTTACGCTCGCGGCGGCCGGTTTGGCGGCAGCGTGGCGCTGGTTGCCCGGCCGGGGGCCGCGGGGGCGTGACCTGATGATGGCCAGCGTGATGGGGGTTTTGGTCTTTGTGCTGGGGCCGCGGCTGCAGGTTTTGGGCGTTCATTGGGGGCAAGCCGGGGATGCTTCCGTGGTGGTGGCGTTGGAACCTTTGGTGACTGCCGTGGGGGCTGCCTTCTTTTTGAGGGAGCACGTTCCGATGAGGCGCTGGTTGGGATTTGGTTTGGGGATGGTGGGGATGGTTATCCTCAATGGGGGATGGAAGCTGCAGTTGAATGTGGCATCCATGGTAGCGAGTCTGGTCTTCCTTTCATCCTTTGTGTGCGAGGCTTCGTATTCCGTGCTCGGCAAGCCGCTATTGGAGCGGGCTTCTCCCGTAAAGCTGATTGGTGCGGCTTTGTTACTTGGGACTGCCGTTAATCTCGCGGTGGACGGGCCGCGTGCGATGCTTGCGGTGGAGCGCATGACGACAGTCGATTGGGTGAGTTTGGCTTACTTGTCGGCGATCTGCACCCTGGTGGGGTATACCCTGTGGTATGTGGTGATTCGGGATGCCGACGTGAACCTGGCGGCGTTGACGATTTTGGTGCAGCCGGTTTTTGGGGTAGGGGCGGCCGTTCTGTTTGCGGGTGAGAGCATGCATTGGGGACAGTTGTGGGGTAGTGCTGTGGTCGTGGGAGGGTTATGGCTGGGTTTTGGCGCAAATGACCGTGTGCCTTCGGCCAGGGCAGAGGTTGCTCCTGCCGCCGGGGTGGAGGGACCGGGGTGAGGCGTGTTTCGTAACTGGTGATGGAGCCTCTGCGCGAAATACTTGAGCAGTACAGTCTGCTCTTTGTCACGGTGGCCGGGGGGCTTTTGCTCCTTCTGCTGCTGAGGCTGCGTCGCCTGAGGGCGAGGGTCAGCGTGGAGTCCGCACCTAGGGTGGACTGGGAGGATCGGGCTCGAGCGGCCGAGGCCAGGGCGAGTAAAGCCGAGGAGCTGTTGAAGCGTGAGATTACCCCGCATCTGGCTGAGGGCATGAAGGAGGAGCTGGTTCAGACGCTGGTGAGCCATCGTCGTGAGTTGTTGCAGACCCAGCACGATGCTGCTCAGCAGACCGAAGATCTCGAGAGACGGCTGGCTGCGATTCAGGCGGAGCTGGAGTCCCGGCAGGCACAACTCGAGACAACGGCAGGCATTAGGCCGGCTTTGCCCGAGCCGAGCAGCGAATCGACCTTGCAAGAATCGGGGGATAAGCCAGCGACCGAGCCGCTGGAGCCGCCGCGGCGCAATCCCTTCACCAAGTCGACTGCGCGCAGAGTGCCTGAAGAAAGGTTGAGCTTCACGGATATCGTTGCGCGCAGGGCCAAAATGAAAGGAGGCCCCGAAGGGCCTCCTGAGAGTTCTTCCTCGAACGGAAGCGAAAAGGTTGGCTAGGGCCTACACCCCCATGAGGTGATCGAGGACCATTTGGTCCAGGTCGGCGTAGTTCCGGTCAGCGATCAGCACCTTGGCCTTGGCCTCGTCGAATGAGCGGGCCTTGGCCAGCAGGTTCAGGAAGGTGTTACGGCTGTTTTCCAGGTGCTTGAGCCAGTGGACTTCCTTGGTGGTGCGGAATGGATGCACGTCGAAGCAGATCATCTCGCCTTTGCGCCCGTATTTATTGCGCTCGAGGGCGCGGACCTGATTGAAGGCTACGCGGAGGTTGGAGCTGCCGAACGGCTTGTCCTGGTCGAATTTGAGCCCATTCTGGTCGTTAAGGTGGAGGGACCACAGCTTGCCGAAAGAGCAGGCGAAGTCGATTTCGTCGGACGGATCGAGGCCGGCCAGAATAGCGTGGGCTGATTCGATCAAGGCACCGACGCGCTTGGGATCGGAGCAAAGCTGGGCAATGGCGAGGGCATGGCCGATGGTGGGCAGGTAAGCCACGTCCATGGGTTCATTCGGCTTGGGTTCGATGGCGATGCGGATCTTCTTGTCATGAGCCAGCATCTTGTCGAGGGCCTGCACGAGCTGGTCGACGCATTTGCGGGCGTTCTTGGACTCGCGCATGTAGCTGCCCTCACGGGCCAGCCAGAGGACGATCAGGTCAGTGCCCATGGCGCGGGCGATATCGATCGATTGCAGGGAGCGATCGATAGCGTAGCGGCGGCATTTGGCATCGTTACTGGTGTAGGCGCCATCGATGGTCATGGGGCTGAACCAGAGGCGAGGGGCGACCATTTCAGCGGCGATCCCTTCGCCGTTGAGCCGCTTCTTCATCTCCTTGGCTTCTTGAAGTACCTGCTTGCTGGACTTGGTGTCGATATCCGGCACGACGTCGTCGTCGTGGAACATCATGGCGTCATAGCCGATCTTCTTGAGCTGGCTGAGTTTCCAGTCGAAGGTCTGCGCTTGGCGTGTTGGCGGGCCGTAAGGGTCCTGACCTTCGCTGATATTCCAGGGACCAAAGCAGAACTTGTAGTGGTGTTTGATTTTCGATGGCATAGTCGTCGCTCTAGTAGTTTTCGTGTTGGTCCTTAGATCCTGTGGTATCCCGGAACCGTACACCCCGCTGCTGTGTAACATTGGCGGGTCGGAGCAGACTTTCTCATGGCGAGTTGGACTGACAAGCGCAAACCGTTGGTTACAGGTTCTGAACAGCGACGCTTCCGGTCAGGGTTGTTCTCTCAACCAGCCCAGGAGGTCCGCCATGGCCTGGAGGTCGAGGGCGGACTCAAAGCCCTCCGGCATGAGGGAGACGGCGGAAGGCGTGATTTCAGCGATATCGGACCGGAGGATTGGCTCGTCCTGGCCGCCCTGAACGCGGATGACGATATTATTGGCGGTTTCCGTGGAGAGTAGGCCGGACCATTCGTGGCCGTCTGTCGTTTCGACATGCCAGGCTTGGTAGCGCGGGTCGATGGCCTGGCTGGGGTCAAGGATGGCGTTCAGCATCCACTCGATTGGCTTGTTGCGGACCATGGATAGGTCGGGGCCCACCTCGTGGCCGATATTATTGATTCGGTGGCAAGGGGCGCACTGGTCGGTGAAGAGCTGCTGGCCGCGTGCTGGATTTGGGGAAAGGGCATGCAGTCCCCGATACGATTCGAGTATGGCTTGGCGGTCCGGGGAGGAAGGCTTCAGCTGAACCGCTGTCTGGGGAGGGGTGCGGGTAGAAGTGTTGTCCTTCAGTTGTTGGAAAAGGAGGCTGTTGGGTTGCAGGGAACTCATGATGGCAGTCTTGAGGTTGGAGTCTCCGGGGGGAAGACTGGCAGCCAGTTGCGTCAGAACGGGTTCGGCCCTTTCGGGTGGCCAAGCTCCGAGAGTGAACGCGGCTTGGAGCCGGACCTTGGGGTTGGGATCCATGGCAAGGCGGGCTACTTGACCGAAGAGTTCCGGAAGTCGGCGGGTAAAGCGTTCACTCTGGCGAAGAGACTCACAGCGCACATCGGGGTGCGGATCACGAAGTAAAGCCGTCAGGACTACCTCATCCAGGCCATCAAGCAAAGCGAGCGTGGCCAGGGCCTGCAAGCGAACTTGAGGAGGATGATTCAGCCGCAAAAGGTCCAACAGCGAATCGATCGGGCGGGCAGTCGGCTTGTCCAACAACAAGCGCATGGCGGTATCGCGTTGCCAGCCGTTCAAGCTGGTCATGGCGTGGGCCAGTTCCCCGGGACTCAATCCGCTCAGGTCCGGTATAGCGCGCGGCATTCTCCCGGTTGGTTTCACCCGATAAATGCGTCCCTTGTCGTCCCCGGAGCGAAGATCAAGCCGGCTTTGCATTTCAGGGGAGATCCACTCCGGATGCTCGATGACGAAACGGTACATGTCGGCGATGTAGAGTGTGCCGTCGGGGCCGGTACGAGTGGTGACCGGGCGGAACCAGTTATCGGAGCTCGCAAGGAACTCCCGATCCTGCTCGGTTGCGGCACGATGGCTGGTAAAACCGTCTTCATGATGTTCGAGCACTTCCTGGTGGATGGTGTTGTGGACCGGTTCGCTGATGAAGACTGAGTTCTCGTATGCGGGTCCGAAAAGGTCGTCCCGGTAAGGGGTGGGGCTGCAGGCACTGGTGACGTGGTTTAGGGACCACGGTTGGTTGGGACGCACTTGGGACGGACTGGAAGGATAGACGCGTGTCGATTCCGGGTAGTTCGCGAGGACATGGATGACGCTCTTCACGGCGAGCTGAGGGTTGCGACGGAGATAATGTTCGGGGAGAGTGACGTGCCAGAGCCAGGTAGGATTATTGTTCCCGAACCAGTTTCCCCAGTCGTCACGCCGGCGACCGAATTGGGTTTGGGCTGATACTGTTTCCAATTCACCGGTATCAGGCCTGAAGCGGATGTCCCTTCCGCTGATGGACATCCTCCTGCCGGTCTGATGGGAAAATACCTGACCGCCGCTATCGCCATTGGCGGCGTAGATCCATCCATCCAGGCCCCACTCAAATCCGTTCAGGCGATGCTGCTGGTTGCCGGGGTTGAACCCGCTGAAGAGAACCTCTGTTTTGTCGGCGCGACCGTCGCCGTCCGTGTCCTCGGCGTAGAATAGATCTGGGGCAGCGGCAATCAGCAGGCCATTCCGCCAGGGCATGAGGCTGGAAGGGAAGGGGATGTCCTCCAGGAAAGGAATTGCCCTGTCGTAGCATCCGTCCTGATCCGGGTCTACGAGTTGTTTGATGACTCCCCCGGGTTGGCCTTGGTTAGCGATTCCCAAAGGGTAATCACGCATTTCCACGACCCATAGGCGTCCTGAGGCATCCCAGTCGAAGTAGACCGGGTCGATGACAACGGGTTCTGCGGCGACGAGCTCAATCTGGAATCCTGAGGGTAGGCTGAAAGACCCAAGGGCTTCGATGGGGGTGAGCGCTGGAGGTATGTCAAACGCGATCAAGGAGCGGGTGGGGATGCGAAGGACCGGGGCTTCATCCGTGGTTCCAGTTCGGGGGGTGAGGACCAGATCATCGCCGTCTATCCTGAGACTTTGGTGGAGCAGCGAGGGAGGTTCACCGGGCGAACCAGTCCGGTTTCCGGCCCTCACGAACTGCGACCAGCCACGTGTCCAACCCAGATCGGGACGAACCTCCTTTGTCCACAGGTAGACGGCGTAACGGTCCGCATCAGAGAATACAAGGTCGTCAAATCCATCGGCGTTCAGGTCCACAAAGCGGAGTCCTGTATCTTCTCCTCTCTTTCGGGGGGCGGGAATGCCATCCGGCAGTCCGTAACCGGCGTCGATCCAGGCATCTTCTCCCTCGACCCGGGTCTCAATGCGTGGTCCGGTGTCATGCCAGACGACGCGGTCTTGTTTGCCATCGTGGTCGAAATCGAAGGCAACCGGGAGTTGGTTGCTGGCGGCGTGCGCGCCCCATGAGGCTAGCAGGACTACAGCCAGGAGGCTGGGTGATTTCATTGGCTGAGTCGGTCAAGAATGTTGCGTGTGATGGTTTCAACCGTGGGGTCGTTGCCGCGCAAGCCATGCGCCCAGTCCGTGCTCCCGCAGGTGAAGACCGTCCCTCCTTGAGTGTAAGTACCCATCACGGCATGGCCTTCACGCCCGTTTTCCCAATGTTCATACCATTGACAATCGTCGGGATGCCATTTGGCTGGCGCAGTACCCAGAACGGTAAAGGTCTCTGGTGTGCCGTCGCGATGGGTGGGGAAGGGACGGTTGTCCTTCCACGTCAGCTCACAGCCATCACATTCGTAGCCGACGATCGTGTCTTTCGAACCAAGGAGGTCATTTTCCTTGAGATTTGTTCCAGCAAAGATCCAATGATCCGGGCGATGAATGGTGTAGGCTCCGCTGGCGTCCATGTATTGCCCGTGGCTTTTGTGGTAACCGCCCCAGAGGAACCCGACGCCGGTGAGCTGGTTTTCGGGGCGGTTGACCAGGTGGTGGCTCCACAGGGTGGACAGCGTGGCATAGCTTTGCCGCGCTCCGTATTCCGGGTCCCAGAGGTAGTTTTGCTTCCATGAGGTTAGAGCGCGTCCGTTATCCTCGCTGCGCACCTGCCAACAGCAGGTGTTGCCGCTGAAGAATGCGACGTTTCCGCCATCAGTGATAAACTTCTCAAGATTGTCGCGCATGGGGGCTGACCAGTATTCATCGTGTCCAACGCTGAGCACGAGCCGGTAGGAGTTGAGGAGCTCCGGATGATATTCCAAGTCCGGGTTGGCGGCGTAGTCGATCGTGTAGCCGTTCTTCTCAGCCCACTCCACGAAAGGTTGTTCCCAGTTGGGGAAGAGAGTGTTGGGCGGACGGTCATACGAGACCCGATGACCCTGGTTGCCGCCACGACCATGGTAGGCATAGAAGCTGAAACCTCCCCAGTTGTTGTAGGCGTTGTAGGTATGGGTTGAGAGTTGCAGCAGGATTTTGGTATCGCTGCCCGGCTGTCCTGACCGGAGAACGAAATAGCACGAACCTTCTGCAGTCCTGTGATTCCGCTGGACGTACTTCCCTCCACCATCCCGCGCCCGCAAGACTATCTGATAATAGCCCGTGCGCCATTCTTTCGGGATGGGAAGGCGTAGTGAGGCAGGCCATTGGCAGCCATGGGATGAAGCGTTCTCCGGGACTGGATGCTCCATGCCTGCAATGGACTCAGCACTCCAAACAGTCTCTCTATCTGATCCAATGCGCACAATCTCAACCGCATAGGTCGTAGCCGAGGTGGAGGTGTGCAGGGTCAGTTCCTCACCCGGGGCATAGCTCACTTGCCCGGTGTAGCCCTCGACGTACAAGCCCGACGGAGTGTCATCGGCCCAGCTCAGGCAGACACCAGAGAGGAGCATCAGGACAGCCAGGGAGAACCGCTGAGTTGAAGATAACCTATGGGAATGCACGTCATAAGGTGTCACGAGGCGAAAGCTTAAGGCAAGCACCTACCATGGCCGCGTGAACGCAGCCTTACGTGAATGACCCGAACGGGTGCCCTGGGCTTGGGCATTCATGTGTGGACCGTTCATGAGGATGCCCTCTGAGGGTTAACCGCATGAACACAGCCTTACGTGAATGGGCCGAACGAGGTGCGCGGGGCTTAGGCATTCATGTGTGGACCGTTCATGAGGATGAGATTGGATGGGTGAACTAACGACATTCTGGAAAACGTAACTTGGGAAGGTGGGATCTGTAACAGAAGGATGCGAAGCAGGGGGCTTGTGTTAAGGCATTCACATAGGGACTGGTCGCGTCGCATCACACACTTGTGGAGGATCTGGTTTTCGGGGCTCAGGGGAAATGCGAGTGAGCAGAAGCTGGCGGGGGGGGAGTCGAGCTTGGGCAAGGCAGCTTTCTGCCTGGCTTTTTTGGTTGCGTCTTCCTCCATGATGTCAGGGGAGGGTTTTGAGGGGTGGAAGGCATTGCATCACGACTTGGACGAGCAGCTGATGTCGCTGATCCCAAAGCGATCCACCGATCGAGGCTTTGTGTCCTCGGCCGAATGTGTGGATTGCCACACCGCAGAGCATTCCAGCTGGCATAAGAGCTTTCATCGGTCTATGACACAGCCTGCGACGCCGGGGCATGTGTTGGGAGCTTTCGATGGCACCACGATTTCCTCCGGTGGTCTGGATTACCGGGTTTATCGCGAGGGCGATACATTTTGGGCGGAGATGCCGGATCCGGATGTGATGATGTATGTCGTTCAGGGTGGCAAGAAGCTGGATTTGAAGTCAGTCCCGCGGTGCAAGGTGCGTGTCGTGATGACGACTGGATCGCACCACTATCAGACTTATTGGGTAGAAAGCCCGAGGTATCCCGGGTTGTTGCAGACCCTGCCTTTGGTTTACTTGCTGGATGACGGGCGCTGGCTGCCACGGGAGGACGCGTTCATGCACGGTCCGGAGGATCAGGGGCGTTTCATTACACAGTGGAACCATCACTGCATTCGTTGTCACAGTACCGGTGGCAACCCCGGCTTGGATGAGGATACCGGAATGCTGCAGACCGAGGTGGGGGAGCTGGGTATTGCGTGCGAGGCCTGTCACGGGCCAGCGCGGGAGCATGTGCAGCTGCGTCGAAGGCTGACCGCGGATCCAGGAAGGCAGTCACCGGGGGATTTCCGTGATCCAATCGTGAACCCGAATCGTCTGGACCACCGTCGGTCGGCTGAGGTCTGTGGCCAATGTCATGGTGTATATATCATGCGCGACGAATACGCCATGAAGTATGCACGGGAGGGGAGTCAGTATCATCCTGGGGATGATCTCGGCACGTCACGGTATTACATTCAGCATCCGGCCTCGGTTCCTTCGGTCCGGAACTCACGGGATCTGGAGTCAAACCCGGGGTTCTTCCGGGAGCGCTGGTGGGACGACGGCCAGGTTCTGGCAGGTGGACGCGAATACACCGCACTTTCAGCCACGGACTGCTTCATCAAGGGAGACATTTCCTGTCTTTCCTGCCACTCGATGCATCGTGGGGCCCCGGATGACCAACTCAAGCCCACCCTCAGCAACCCGGAGATGTGCACGCAGTGTCATGGGGAGAGCCGGTATACCACGGAGGTGAGCAAGCACACGTTCCATCCTCCGGACTCAAGCGGGAGCGATTGTCTGAACTGCCACATGCCTCACACCACCTACGCCCTGTTCTCCGGCATCCGAAGCCACCAGATTTCTTCGCCCACGGTCGGAGGCTTGAAGGCGGGTGCTGCACCGAATGCATGCAACTTGTGCCATCTAGATCAGTCTTTGGGCTGGGCCGCGGATCACTTGGAGGAATGGTATCACCAGAAGGAGGCTAAGTTGACACAAGAAGAGGAGGTAGTTGCCGCATCCGTTCTCTGGGGCTTGAAGGGGCATGGGGCCTACCGGGTGATCGTGGCGTGGCATCTGGGTTGGGCCCCGGCGCTGGCCGCTTCCGGACGAGGCTGGATACCCTACTACTTGAGTCGGCTGTTGGAGGATCCCTACGGGGCGGTGCGTTACGTAGCTTTGAGGAGCCTTCGGTCGAATCCGGACTTTCAGGGCCTGTCCTACGATTTTCTCGCGGACGCGCAGATGCGGCAACAGTTCTCGGAGAGAGTAAGACACATGTGGGAGCTGAAATCCGGGCAACGTCCCGACGGTAGGGATGGCAGGCTTCTGATGGGACCGGAAGGTCGCCCGGATGAGGCCGTCATCCGGGCATTGCTGGCCGAGCGTGATCAAAGGTCAGTGACCATCAAGGAGTAGTCAGGCCCGATGCCGGGTGTAATAGAACCGCGTAGAAAATAGCTGGTCACCTTTGGTGGTTCGGAGCAAGCCGAGGAACAATGGCTACTCCTTCCCTGTCCTGAGCCGCAGCTATCCCGGATGGAAGAAAGTCGCTAATCGGGGACGTTCCTTGTTGAGTTTCGCTCTCGCTTCCCGATGACTTAAGCGCATGTACGCCAGGCATTGGAAGCGGGTAACAACGTGTTTTAGGAGCGTAGCCCTGTGCTGCGGTGCTGGTCTGCTGATGATTTCGGCGGGGCAGTGCGGTGAGGAATCCGCGGAATCTAATCCTGAGTTAACTGTCGCGAGCATTTTCGGCGAAAGGGCGTTCGAGACGGAATCAACCGGATCGATCCGATGGGCGGAGGAAGGGCATACCTATTGGATGTGGGAAGAGTCCAGTGATCCTGTGGGTGGAAAGGATCTGTGGTTGAAGTATCCGGGGTCGGATGCGGTGGAGCTGGTGGTGGGTGCCAAACAGTTAATACCGAATGGCGGAAGCACACCTCTGGATGCGGCAGATTACGCGTGGTCAGCAGACCGGCGATATCTCCTCCTCTTTACCAATACAAAGCGCGTCTGGCGGCAGAACACCCGTGGGGATTACTGGGTGCTGGATCGGGAGACGGGCGAACTGAGGAAGTTGGGCGGCAAGGCAGAGGAATCCACGCTGATGTTTGCTAGCTTCTCCCCGGACGGAACACGAGTGGCTTATGTGCGCGAGAACAACCTCTACGTGCAGCACTTGCGCAATTGGCGGATCCAGCGGGTTACGAGGGACGGTGGAGGGACGGTAATCAACGGAACATCAGACTGGGTCAATGAGGAGGAACTCGGTTTGCGCAAAGCGTACAAATGGAGTCCGGACGGAAAGTGGCTCTTGTATTGGCAATTCGACACCTCAGGTGTGGAGGAATACCGGCTTATCAACCTGACCGACGGCCTTTATCCGGAGGTCACCTCCTTTCCTTACCCGAAGGTGGGGCAGATCAATTCGGCCTGTCGCTTGGGATTGGTGAAGGCTTCCGGAGGTCGAACGCATTGGTTGGACACGGGAGCGGATCCACGCAACCGGTACTTGCCAGAAGCGGCTTGGTTGCCTGACTCGACGGGGGTGGTGTTTCAGGAACTGAACCGGTTACAGAATACGAATCGGCTTTGGAAGGCGGGGCTGCGAGGAGGGAGAGCGGCACTCGTCTTTGAGGATACAGACGAGGCATGGGTAGAGCATCAGGCGGGATGGCATTGGATAGACGATGGAAAATCGTTTCTCTGGCTGAGTGAGCGGTCAGGTTGGAACACCCTTTACCGGGTCGAACTGGCTGGCGGGCAGGCGAGCCCCCTCACACCGCAGGGTTTTGATGTCGTGAGTCTTGTTGGCGTAGCCGAAGACAAGCAGGAGGTGTTGGTGATGGCCTCGCCCGAGAACCCGACACAGCGTCAGGTTTATCGAGTCAGTCTGGTTCCAGGGCGGTCGCCGATACGAGTCACCCCAGCGGGAGCAGGTGGGCTACACAGTTATCAGGTGGCCGCGGATCTCAAATGGGCGATCCATACGTATTCCTCATTTGGCCTACCGCCCGTGATGGAATTGGTCACCCTGCCGGAGCATGAAGTGTCCAAGGTGTTGGCCGACAACTCAGAGCTACGGGAGAAACTGCAGTCGCTGTCCCACGTGGAGGAAGAGTTGTTCCGGATCGATACCGGCAACGGTGTGGTACTGGACGCATGGAGCATAAGGTCAGCCGATTTGGATCTTTCAAAACGACACCCATTATTGGTGCACGTCTACGGGGAACCAGCAGGGCAGACCGTCCTAGACCGATGGGGGGGAGCCAATTATCTGTGGCACCGGATGCTGGCCGAGCAGGGGATAGTCGTGGTCAGCATCGATAATCGCGGCACGCCGGCACCGCGAGGCCGGGAATGGCGCAAGTGCGTGTATGAACAAATCGGGGTGCTAGCCTCGTCTGATCAGGCTGCGGCAGTCCGACAGATCCTCGCCGAGCGCCCCTATCTGGATCCTGATCGGGTCGGGGTATGGGGGTGGAGTGGAGGTGGGTCCATGACCCTGAATGCGATGTTCCGGTATCCTGAGATCTACAAGGTGGGGGTATCGGTAGCGTTCGTTGCCAACCAGCGCTTCTATGACACGATCTACCAGGAGCGATACATGGGGCTCCCGGATACGAATGCAGAGGGCTATCGCAATGGATCCCCCATCATGCACACCGGCGGGTTGCAGGGTGATTTGCTGCTGGCTTACGGGACTGGCGACGACAACTGCCACTATCAGAACTGTGAAGCACTCGTGAATGAACTCGTGCGACTGGGCAAACCGTTCTCGATGTTGTCGTATCCCAACCGGACCCATTCCATCAGTGAAGGTGAGGGAACGCGGGTGCATCTTTACGAGAGCATGACGCGTTTCCTCGAGCAGAACCTCATGAATCCGTGATTTTCACCGCATGAACACAGCCTTACGTGAATGACCGGGACGGGGTGCGCTGGGGCTTGGGCATTCATGTGCGGACCGTTCATGAGGATATTCTCTGTGGGGGAACCGCATGAACACAGCCTTACGCGAATGACCGGAACGGGGTGCGCTGGGGCTTGGGTATTCATGTGTGGACCGTTCATGAGGATATTCTCTGAGGAGTAACCGCATGAACACAGCCTTACGTGAATGACCGGAGCGGGTGCGCGGGGCTTGGGCATTCATGTGCGGACCATTCATGAGGATTTCCTCCGAGGGGTAACCGCGTGAACACAGCCTTACATGAATGAGGCGAACGGTGTGTGCCGGGGCTTGGGGATTCATGTGTGGACCATTCATGAGGATTTCCTCCGAGGGGTAGCCGCATGAACACAGCCTTACGTGAATGACCGGGACGGGTGCGCCGGGGCCTGGGGATTCATGTGTGGAGAAGGTGTGGTCAGGATCTCCTAGTTCGATGCTCACATTTGCAAGGTCAGCAGGGCTACTCCTTGTCGGGGGAGGTCGAACGTGAGAGAGGTTTCGCCTTGTTCATCGGTTTGGACGAGGACGGGCTGGGAGGTGAGCAGGCTGGCTTGTTCAAGCTCGGCATATTGTGCAGCGGTGGGGCTTTGGGGGGATCCCATGGCCAGCCAGACGGTATAGGCGTTTCCATGTTCTTGATCGACCCGATAGAGCTGTCCATGCAGATCGCTGGACGTGGGGAGGCCGGTGATGCCCAGACGGATTACTGCCGTAGGCCCGGGGACATCGTCGTCATGATAATTCCAGACCAGCAACTGGATCCCGTCGTCGGAGCGTGCTGCGAGCCCGGCAATGTCTGGCTGTTTACGGACCCCGTGGTCCAGCATGTCTTGGAGGGCGATAGCGTGTGAGCTTGCGAGTCGCAGCCGGTGCTCACCCATCATGGACATCATACGGAAAACGTGCAGCACTGGTTTGTCGATACCATTGCTGGCCAAGGACCGAAAGCCCGCGAAGTAAGGTTGGTTCTCGAATTCGAAGGCCCAGGTCAGGGCGCCTTCGAAGTTGACTCCATGCAGGGCGGCGAGGTCGTGTTTGCGGGCAAAACTGGCAGCGGTATAGCTGGAGTACATGGTGCCGTTGCGGTAGCCCAGCTGGGGTCCCTGGCAGGCTGCACAGCCCTCGGGATCGGATTCGCCTATCACGATCGGCGTTTCCTTGAGTTCAGGATAGGAGGCAACCAGCGCGAAGCCATCGTTGATGGTGCGAAGTTGGTTGGCAATCCCCATGCGGACGTGGTCATTGGTGAAGACCGGGCTGCCCTTGGCATGGAATGAGACGAAATCCAGGGGCGTTCCAACCTTGCCCGTGGCGTAATTCGTACCGCGGAGACAATGCTCGAGAAAATCGCGCATCCATTCTCCGCCATGGCCGGCAGAATCCGGTCCTCCGACGCGAGCGGTGGGCAGGACATTACGGACGGCTGTAATGGCATAGTCGTGCAGTTTGCGGAATTCCTCGGGCGTGCCCTGCCAGTAGGGGATATTGGCTTCGTTCCACGTTTCCCAATACCATTGCGAGACCTCCTCGGCACCGTATCGGTCGACGGCGTGTTGGACCCATGCTGATACCAGGCCCGCCCAGCGTTGGTAGTCCTTGGGGGGATAGGACCATCCTGTGAAGACCTCTTTGTAAGGCAGCTTGGGGGTCCACTTGTGTTGATAGGGGTCCGGTCGAGAAGAAAGGTCGCGCGGCATGAAACCGATTTGGGCGTAGGGACGAACCCCGTTCTCCAGGTAGGCGTCGAAAATGGAATCCAGAATCGCCCAGTCATAGAGGGCATTGCCCGCTGCGTCCTCCCGGTAGACATCGGTAGACCCCCATTTGAGCGCAGGCGTACCGTCCCCGGTGCAGAGCAGGTTGTGGGCACGGAAGTAGACTTGCCCGGGATCCATTTCGCCCAAATGCCCCAGCAGTTTCTGCCCGTTGGGCCATGTTGCGTAATTGGGTTCATCCGCGCCAAAGAAGCGCCAGATACGCGGCAACGTGCCAATGGGGTGATCCACATCCAACGACATCTGGACATCGAGTCTTTGTGCTCTGGGCTGGCCCGGATCTTCATCCGAGGCATCAAGGATCCTGACCGGACCGAAGAGTCCGGATGATACCAGGGGAGTATCCGCTTTCAGTTGACGGATGTTGGTTTGAGTTACGCGTTGATCTACTGGCAGAGCGGCATCGCCGATGATCCGGTTGGGCCAGAAATTCACAATATCGATCTCGAGTCGGTTGGTGCCTGCCTGGAGTGTGTTGGTGATTTCTGTCTGGAATGGTGGTGTCCAGAGGACGTCCAAAGTCTTTCCGTTCAAGCGAACTTCAGCCAGCTCCCGGAGCATGCCAAGATCGAGCCATCTGCGTTCAGTGGGTGCGTCAGCAGAAGCAACCTCCCAAAGAAACGTCGTCGCGTAGGTCGCAGAACCCGAGTAGTGCCGGATCCCGGAATTGGTGTGCGTGGTCCAGTCGGTTAACTCGCTGAAGATCACTTCACCGGGGCCTCCCCATGCCGGATCAAAGGTAACGGTCCAAGGTCCGGGTATTTCCAGACGCGTTCGCGTTTGGGGGAAGTCGGGTCCTTTTGCCTGTTTGGCGTCATCAGCCAGGGCCTCTCGGCGGAACACGACGAACCACGAACCGAACGGGGCGAACTCCAGCGTGACACGGGTGCGTCCATCCGGGGTGAATGCGAAATGGCGCAAGTCACGTCGATCGCCCGTGCGCGGATTCCAAAGCTCGGGTTGCCGGCCGCTGACCCGAAAGGTGCACTCAGCCCGTTCGATCCGGTTCGATGAGTTCGCCACGAAGTAGATGTCGGCGTCATCCGTTCGGCGATGGATATAGTCCAGCGATGTTTGCTGGTCTGCCGGGAGGAATTCAAAATCCGGCAGGATACCTTGGGTTGAAAGCACTTCTCGAGTGGGTTTCGTGACCACGCTCCTGCGTGCGGTTGAGGGTGTGTCCGTCCAAAGTCGATCAGTGATGGTGCGCAGTTCCCGATCTGAAGCCGGATAGCCCATGAGTCCGTTGGCGTGTTCTGGTCTGGGTCCAATGATGGTAGCGCCCTGGGCGAGTAGTTGCTCGGCCTTACGCAGGACGGGTAGGGACATGCCCTGATGGTCGGGTAACACGAGGACGGAATAGCTCACCCCCTTGTGCTGGTTGCCGTCCTGGTCGATCGCATCCGGCAGTCGCAAGCGGCCGTTGCGAAACGTGAGCCTTTGGAGCAGGGCGTCTTCGGTGATCACGTCGTAATCATAGCCCGGAAGGATACCGGTTGGGTCGGAGCGTTTGAGCTGAGTGAAATTCGGGACGTGGTCGCCGTAATAATAGACCACGTCAGCGACGAAGGTGCCTTGTTGCAGCATGAACTGGCAGCGGTTGAGCGTGTCGAAGAAGGGCTTTGAACGGGACCACCACGTGACATTGGGGTTGAGGTGAGTTCCGGCGAAATACTGTTGGCCTGGTAGCCCCATATTTTCCGGCGAGCACGTAAAAGTATGCCAGACGAGCCGGTTCAGCCCCTCAGTCAGGGCGCGGTTGAAGGCGGGTTGGAGATTATCCCAGAGGGTTTCCTGCCAGTGGGGGCCGATGGTGGTGAACCCCTCGGCCAGGACCAGGTTGCGGCCATAGGTATGGGCAGCCGATGCAGGTTGTTTGACGAAGAAGCGGTTGGCGTCCCCCACCCGATGGGTCCACGACCACGCCCAGAATTCCGACATCGGGGCATCGTCCATACCCAGGCAACGGAGCGAATCAACAGGAACTGCGTGAGGCCCGCCGGATTCCGGATGAAGCAGGAGGCCTGAACGCCGGGCCCATTCGGAGAAGGGGCGATAGTGATTCTCCACCGCCAGGTCCCCCATAGTTTTTCGGAAATCGTGCAGGAAACGGTTACTGAGGTGCCGGCTGTTGATGATCTTGCCGGCGAGCACGGGCAGGTAGGGCAGCAAGTCGTATCCACGGAGGCGGGTGAAGGACTCCTGGAGAGTGGGGGTCCAGTTGGCCACCTCGACCTCCCAACTGTCGGTGTGCAGGTAGCGCAGGGTGCTTCCTGCAAGCGGGCCGGCATCTTCGATCAGGGGTTGGACCACAGCATCCCAATAGCGTCTGAAGGCACCGAGATCGAAGGGATCCAGAGCGTATCCTTCCCATCCCTCGCTGCAGGTGGAGACGCGGCAATGTTTGTTCAGCGTGCAGCCAATTCGGAGAATCTCCCATTTGGCGTCATCGTCCGGTCTCCATTTCAGGGTTCCGTCGGGTTGCATCAAAGCGCTGACATTGATGACCTGGCTTGAGAGCGCGTGGTATTCACCTTCCTGAGGTTGAGACTCTTCCAGGAGTGGCGCTGTGTCCGGGGCCGACGAATGGAGTGCCCGATGCAGGGCTTTAGCCTCGAAGTTCAACAAATGCTTCTTGGGGCGCTGTTGCAGGATGGGGTGGCCATCAGGGTCATACAACTGGATTTCGGAAACCTGCACGTTGCGCGGTTGATCGGGCTGACGGGGGTCGTAGGCATCTGCGAACGCGATCCGAATCTCACGAGTTGTAGTCGGCTCAAGAGCGAAATCGGCCCGCTCACCGTCCCCGAGGCTTAACTCCTGCAAAGTGATCCATTGACCGTGCCCATCCCGGGTGGTGATGCCCACAGATTTTGGTCCGTAGCCTGGGCGACCTGTCAGTTGTATGCGTGCGATCGTAGTATCCTGAACGAATCTGAGCGTAAGGTGCTGCCCTTTAGCGAGAGGACCCGAAACCCAATACGTAGCCGGATCGGAATCGATGGCATTGGCGGCGGGATACTGTGTTTCCGAGGAGCTGCTGAAGAGTTGTGCGGACGATGTGTTCTCTGGTTCGGGGTTTAGCGGATAGGCAAGAACGTAAAGATCCTGATAGAAAGCCGCGTCGTGATCGGGCATTGGAAGGACAGTGGAATCTCCGGCAGAGTTCGAGAGAGTCGTCGTGGTCCAGACCAGTCGTTTCGGGGCATCCTTTGCTGGGACCATAGGGCCGCCGAGGTTCCAGCCGCTTTGAATATTCAGGCTGAGCTCGAGTCCGAGTCGCTGGGCTTCGGAGAGGGCGTGGCGGTAAAGGCTGCGCCACTCGGGGGAGCCAAAGTCAGGGCCGTGGGGCACCTGGTCGTTGCCACGTTGCTCGGCGCCCCCGGCATCGCAGATCAATGCCCCGCCGAAGCCCTGTGCGGCCATGGCTTCCAAGTCGCGCGTGATCGCTTCCCGCGTGACGTTTCCGTTCAGCCACCACCAATAGGCTCGCAGTCGAGCTTGTGGTGGAGGCGAATCGAAGCCGGCATCCAATGCATCCAGTCCTTGAGCTGTGAGAATGGGCGCCATCAACAGGACTGCAGTGATGGAGCGAAGCAGGCAGGAGGGATGCTGGGCGTTCATAGTATGTCGGAGACGGTGGTTCCACCCTGACTGCGGTGGCGGCAACATGTAAAACCTAAAGCGGCGCGACCTGATGAAGGCCGGTCTGGAGAGGGTCTGCGGGTGTCTGATCTGTCCTTCGGTGCGGCCAGAAGCCCACATGGATGTACGGATTATTGGGACAGGTGTCCCAATAATCCGTACATGGTGGATCGAATCCGGGGGTAGCGTGAAGGAGTAGGGTCCGTGTCGTTAGCAGATCTGGGTGGTTTCGATATTGAGGAGGGCGCCGAGTTTGTGGAGTTTCTGGGCGATATGGCCGATGCCGACGGCGCAGTGGTGAGCTGGGCCGTGGCTATTCCAGTTGGCCACGAAATTGCGTGCGCCAATCTTGAAGCGATATCGGCTGTTGGTGTTGCCAATTTCAAGGATGGGGCCGGGGACGGATTCGGCCTCGGCGATGAGGAGTTTCAGTCGGCCATCGACGGTCTGGACGACTGAGAGGAGCGTAACGGGGCCGTGTCGGACACTCATCTCGACGGAGAGGCCGCGTCCGACTTTTCCGTGGTAGACCTGCAGGGGGCGGACTTTGGTTTTGCCCTCGGCGATAGCGATATGTCCGGGGCCGTCGTGGCCCATAAGGACGACATCGTCCTTGAAGTCCATGGCGTAGTATTCGGTGAAGGAACCACCGGCACCGAAGGAGTCCATGATCTTCATGGCCTGGGCGTTTTTGATTTCGTATTCGCCTGCGACAGGGATGTTTCTGGCGGTGAGCAGGGAGTTGCCAAGGATGATGGAACTGATGGCGTCCTCGTTATCGGGATTGCCTGTGCCCATGTAGTAATAGGCAAGGGCGCCGAGGTCGTGCTGTTTCACGAGTTGATCGAGGGCAACGGAGGTGCGGGCTGCACGCTGCAGTTCGGTTTTGGCGCAATCGGGCTGGACATCGAAGGCCTGTTGGAAGTCCCGGACACGGTTCTCGATTTGTCTTTTGGTGACGGATTTACGAAGGGCGGCCAGTTCTTCGACCTCGATGATTTCCATATGTCCGCCGAACGTGGCGCATTGCTGGGTGAGGTCGGAGGCGATATCCAGCATGCCGCAGTAGTAATGGCCCATGAGGCCGAGTCTATTGTGGAACATGATGTCGGCGACCCGGGCGGCGGCGATCCAAGAATCCATTTCCTGGTCAGCGACGGGGTCATCCTGGAGCATGCCGGTAATTTGGTGGAACTGGACACCTGCACGATTGAAGACATTGGCGATTTCGGGGACTGGGCAGGCGGTACAATGGGCGAGCCATTCCCCGGTCATGCGCGTACGGTTGCCCATGCGGTTGAAGGCGGAGTAATCGATGGCCGCGGTGGGCTGGAGGTTTAGGACGATAACCGGCACGCCAGCTCGTTGGACGACGGGCAGGACCGTGGAGGACAGGGCGTAGGTGGTGACGTGGAGGAAGAGGAGATCGATATCGGCAGATCGGAAGCGGTGTCCTGCTTCCAGGGCTTTGGGTGGTGAATCGATGAGGCCGAGGTTAATGACGTCGATGCCGGGGCGGTTGAGCTTAGCGGCTACCTGCGAGAGGTAGCCTTCGAGTCTCCGTTTAAGTCCTTTGAACTGGGGCCAGTAGGCATCGAGGCCGATACCGAATAGTCCGACGCGGGTTTTTCTCATGGTGATTGGGTGGTGTGGGATTCAACGGATCGGAGAGTGACGGGGCCTTCGAGGCCGGCAGGGCTGACCGGCCAGGTGGAGGCATCGAACGGTTTATAATCGATGTTCACGAAATTGATATCGTGGAAGGTTCGCCATTGGACACCGCGCTTATCGAG
This sequence comes from Verrucomicrobiota bacterium, assembly GCA_046047235.1. Lineage (GTDB taxonomy): Bacteria > Verrucomicrobiota > Verrucomicrobiia > Limisphaerales > JAHDYP01 > JBMTVN01. Next base: position 44,299 of record JBJOII010000019.1, read on the forward strand.
GTCACGGATACGGTTGGCGGCAGTGCTGGTGATCTCGACCTCGAGGATATTGTCGGCGGCTTCCAGCTTTGGGCATAGGACGGAGTAAGGCGGCGAGATTACTGTTCCCAGGTTTAGTCCGTTGAGCAGGACACGGGCGCTTTGGTGCACGGTGCCGAGGTTGATTTCGACCGGGCCGTGGATGTCAGGAGGGGCGTCGAAGAGCAGTCTATAGCGTGCGGTTCCGGAGAAAGCCTCGGTTTCGCGTTCGGCGATGTTGCTCCACGGCATGGGTTGATTGAGGTCCCGGGTTTTGGGTAGTTCGGGGCCTCCTGACAGGAACTCCAGTTTCCATTGGCCGGTGAGTGAGATTGGGTGACCGCAGGCATTTCCGGGTGTGGCATCCGGGGTTGGAGCGGGGCTGCTATTTTGGAGTGCGAGCAGGATCGATTCCCCCGGGTTGAGGTAAAGACGCACGTGAGTCGAGCCATGGGACTGCTTGATCTCCAAGGGTGAAAGTTCTGTTCCAACCGGGGTCCAGCGGATGCTCTTGCCGGAGATGGCGCGACGGGAAGGCATAATCCAGTCGTTGAATGCGTTGGTAGAGCTATTGACGATGAAGTAGACAGGCTGGTCGGGGCGGTTCCGGTCGTGGCGTCGGATGAATTGGAGCCCTTGGTCTGTGAAGGTTTCGCGGGGGATCGAGCCTGATGTCAGTAGACGGCTGAGTTCGCCGACCAGGAACCATCCTGTTCCAACGGGCGCCGCTTGCAGGTCTGGAAAGACGCTTGTGAAGTGGAGGGTCTGCTTTTTCCTTTCGAGCTGGTTGTGTCGTTCCTGCAGGTCCCCCAGACCGGGGACGTCATGTGGCAAGTGGTTTTCGAAGAGAATCGTAGTCCCGCTTTGGGCGAGGGCGATGAGCTGGGTGAACGTTTCCAGAGGCATATGATCGACCGGGGGGACGAGAATGGTTTTGTAGCGTCCGCCGGGGACTTCGATGCGTGCATTGGTCGAAACTGAGAGAGCGAGTTGCCGGTCTGAGATGAAGTCGAAGGCATAGCCTTTGTCCCACAGATGCCGGGCCGTTTTACCTACGGGTTCCTCTTCCAGCCAACTGCGGTCGTGCACAGTGAACCGTTCAACCATCCCGTTGGTGTCATGCCATCGGTCGTGGATGGGCCAGTAGAGGAGCGTGTCGTTGTCAGGTGCGTGGGCGGCGAGGACGGACTGGACATGAGTGATGTAGGCGTTCAGGTGCGGGAGATCCCGCCAGATGGGGTTGCGGTCATTGAGTTGAGTGGAGGCGTAGAAGGACCAACCGGGCCAGGGGACTTCGTCCGGCGAGTAACAAGTGCCGTGGAAAGCGACGTGGTTCACGCCGGAAAGGAAGAGGTCATCGACCAGCTGTTTGAGGTCGGCGAGGGTGACCTGGAAGTGTTCCTTGAGCCAAGTGCCGGTTTCTGCGCTGACGCGTTTTCGGCCCATGACATGGGCGGCGGAGGAGGCGAACTTCGAGACGAGGATACTGCGGTCGCGGTTGAACATTTCCGTTTCCGGGATATCGGCGAGGGCATAGAGGTCGAGGAGGTTACCGGGTGATCCATGGGCTTCGTTGCGGGTAATGAAGCCGTGGTTCAGGCACCATTGGTGCCATTCGGGGAGTGTGACCTCGACCATGAGATCTGACAGCGTTTCGCGGTAGTCGCTTTTGACGCGAGCAGCGTGGTCGGGGTCACCGTGGCCGAAGAGGGCGGGCAGCTCATTGAGCAGGGAGTAGCCGCGGCGTTTTTCGAACGCAGCAAGGAGTTCGGGTGCCCAGTCCGAGCGGTATTCATACGAGTCGTGGTACATGGCCCTGGGCATGGCCCCTTTATAGTTGTCGAATGCTGAATCGAACCACTGGAGGTAGCCGTGGATGGCATCGAAGCTGAAGAGATTGAGCATGTGACCGGTGCCGCCGGGGGCAGCGCGCTTGACCTTCTGGCCGGACGGCTTTTGCCAGAGCGTGTAGATGTCCCATCCGTCGGATGGAGCTGTCCATCGACCTGGTTTGGGAAGGCCGGCACGAGGCAAAAGATCGATTGATTGTCCGTGTGGACCGTAGGCCATCCAGGCCTGAATGGGTTGTCTGGGGGAAGGGCGGGTGGGGGATTGACCTGCGTTCAGGGTTTCGATCGTGTGCTGCACCAGGGCGTTGGCTTGGTGGTCGCTGATAGTGGGTCCACCGAAGCACCATCCGGAACCCGTGGTCATGTCGATCTGGAGGCCGATGCGGTGAGCTTCCTTCACCGTGAAATCGAGCATCTCCATCCATTGAGGGGAGAGGAAAGGGATGGCACGGTCTTCCCAGCCTTCTGCTCCGTAGATGGGAATAATGTGTGCCCCTCCGAAACCGGCTGCTTCGAGGTTCGTGAGTTCGCTGGTGATGTTGTTGGTGTCTACAGCGCTACCCATCCACCACCAGTAGGTCCAGGGGCGACAATCGGAGGTGAGATTGGGGTGGCTGGGGTTGACTGCAAGAAGGCTGGAAGGCAAGAGGAGGGCCGAGCAGGAGAGAGCGAGCGCGGTGGCCCGGCGGGCGGCGGCGGAGGTCATGCAGGTGAAGATGCCAAGTTGGGATGTGAGCGGCAAGCGCCGAGGGTCAAGCGGTAAGCGCTGAGGGCTGAGGGCTGAGTGCTAAGGGCTGAGTGCTAAGGGCTGAGAATGACTTACTGGATCAGGCTTTTGCGGCCGTCTTTTTGGGCTTGTAAGCCATGTAGTAGAGGATGGGGACGGCCATGCGGCTGATGAGCAGGGAGGCGATTTCGCCGGCCATGAGGGCGATGGCGAGGCCTTGAAAGATGGGGTCGAACAGGATGACACCTGCGCCGACGACTACGGCCATGGCGGTGAGCATCATGGGTCGGAACCGGACGGCTCCGGCGTCGATGACAGCTTCATCGAGTGGCATGCCTTCGCTGACTCGGAGTTCGATGAAGTCGACGAGGATGATGGAGTTACGGACGACGATACCTGCACCGGCCATGAAGCCGATCATGGAGGTGGCGGTGAAGAAGGCGTTCATGAGGCCATGGGCGGGGAGGATGCCGACGAGCGAGAAGGGGATGGCGACCATGACAATGAGCGGGGTGAGGAAGGAGCGGAACCAACCGACCATGAGGACATAGATGAGGACAAGGACGGCGGCGAAGGCGAGGCCGAGGTCACGGAAGACTTCGATGGTGATGTGCCATTCGCCGTCCCATTTCATGGCGGGCTGGTAGTCCGTGAAGGGTTGGGTGGCATTGAGGATTTGGAGTTGGGGTTCGGACGCGCCGATTTCCGTGAGATCGAGGGCGTTGAGCTTCTTGTTCATCTCGAGGATGGCGTAGACGGGGCTTTCGATTTTCCCGGCGACATCGCCGATCACATACGTCACAGGCATCAGGTTTTTGTGATAGATGCTTTTATCGGCGACGGTGGTTTTGATGGAGACCAGTTCCCGGAGGGGGACGAGCGGGGCGCCCTGGATATCGCCCGGTTCGGGGAGAGCGTTGGCGTCACCGGATCTGACCCGGAGGGCGAGGAGTTCTTCGGGGGTTGTGCGGGCTGAGCGGGGGAGTTCGAGGATGAGGTCGACATCTTCCTTTTCGCTGGGCATGTGGACCAGGTCGACAGAGGAGCCTCCGACGGCGATCCTGAGCGTTTGGGCGATGGTTTCTGCACTGATACCGTTGAGGGAGGCCTTTTCCTTATCGATGATGAACTCGGTCTTGGGTTGATCGGCTTCGAGGTACCAATCGACGTCGACGACGCCGTCGGTACTTTTGAAGACATCGCGGACCTTGGCGGCGAGCGTGTGGCGCATTTCCTCTGTTGGTCCGTAGACCTCGGCGACGAGGGTTTGGAGCACGGGGGGTCCGGGCGGGACTTCGGCTACGGCGACGCGGGCGCCGTAGCGTTCGGCGACGGCCTGGACGGCGGGTCGGACGCGTTTGGCGATATCGTGGCTTTGGGCTTTGCGGTCGTGTTTGGGGAGCAGGTTGACCTGGAGGTCGGCACTATGGGCTCCCTGGCGCATGAAGTAGTGACGGACCAACCCGTTGAAATTGAAGGGGGCGGCCGTGCCTACGTAGATCTGGTAGTCGGTCACTTCGGGTTCCGTTCGTATGGCTTGGGCGATTTCGCGGGCGACGCGGGCGGTTTGTTCGAGGGCGCTGCCTTCGGGCATATTGAGGATGATTTGGAATTCGCTCTTATTGTCGAAGGGGAGCATTTTGACTTTGACCCAGCCGACGCCGACCGTGGCGATGGCGACCAGGAGGAGCGAGACGATGGCGATGAAGAAGGCGAGGCGGCGTCCCGGGCGATGGATGAGGGGGTCCATCCAGCGGCGGTAGGCTTTAGTGAAGGCGTCTTCGGGGTGTTCACCGTGGCCGTGGCTGCCGGAGGAGTTACCTTCGGTAATCCCGCGGTACTTTTGGCCCCAGCGCAGGATACGGATGGCGGCCCAGGGGGTGACGACGAAAGCGATGGCCATGGACCAGAACATGGCTGCGCTGGAGCCGATGGGTATGGGGCGCATGTAGGGCCCCATGAGGCCGCCGACGAAGGCCATGGGGAGGACGGCGGCGATGACGGCGAACGTGGCCAGGATGGTTGGGTTTCCGACTTCGCCGACGGCTTCCGAGGCTATGGAGGACCAGTTTCGGCCTTTGTTCTGAGGCAGATGGAAGTGGCGGACGATGTTTTCGACGACGACGATGGCGTCATCCACGAGGATGCCGATGGAGAAGATGAGGGCGAAGAGAGTGATACGGTTGAGCGTGAACCCGTAGAGGTAGAAGACGAGGAGAGTGAGTGCGAGAGTGGAGGGGATAGCGATGGCGACGATACCCGATTCGCGCCAACCGAGCGTTAGGAGGATGAGGAATGAGACGCTGACCACGGCGATGGCCATATGGAACAGCAGTTCATTGGATTTCTCGGCTGCGGTTTCGCCGTAGTGTCGGGTGATGGAGACTGAGACATCCGAAGGGATGATGCGGCCTTTGAGCGTTTCGACCTTGGCGAGGACCATATTGGCGACGGAGATAGCGTTGGCGCCGGCGCGTTTGGCTACACTGAGCGTGACGGCGGGCTCTTCATTGCCGGTTTGGGCGTGGTGATCGGGATCGGAGGCGGGGCCATCGTGACCGAGGTGGGCGTGGGCTGCTCCGTTGCCGAAGAAGACGTATTGAGTGGGTTCTTCCGGGCCATCGACGACCTCGGCGACTTCCCTCAGGTAGACCGGTTTGCCCGCCATGGCGCCGACGACCACGTTGCCGACGTCCTCGGCGGACTGGAGGAAGCCACCTGTATCGACGACGATTTCCTGGTTGTTGCTGGTGAGGCCGCCGGCGGTGGCCTGGCGGTTGGCTTGTTGCAGCATGGGGACGAGGCCGGCGGGGCTGAGACCGCGGGAGGCGAGGCGGAGTGGATCGAGGAGGATCCGGACTTGGCGACGGGCGCCTCCGATGACCTTGGTTTCGGCGACGAGAGGGACTTGTTTGACAGAGTCATCCACCTGGGCGACGAGGCGTCTTAGGTCGAAGTGGTCATAGCGTTGGCTATGGAAAGTGAGGGCAAGGATGGGGACGTCGTCGATGGATTTGGGTTTGATGAGGGGTGGGGCGACGCCGTGGGGCATGCGGTCGTAATTGGACTGCAATTTCTGGTTGAGTTTAATGAGGCTGCGTTCGACATCTTCGCCTACCTTGAACCGGACGATGACCATGCTACGGCCGGGTTGGGAGGTGGAGTAGACGTATTCCACTCCGGGAATTTCCCAGAGCAGTTTTTCCATGGGGCGTGTGGCGCGTTCCTCGACTTCATGGGCGCTGGCGCCGGGCATGGAGACGAGGACATCGATCATGGGGACTTTGATCTGGGGTTCCTCCTCGCGGGGGAGGAGGGTGATGGCGCCGATGCCGAGGAGGATGGAGGAGATGACGATGAGGGGGGTGAGTTTGGAGTCGATGAACGCTTGGGCGATGCGGCCGGCGATCCCGAGGTCGGCGTGGGAGGGTTTGGCTTCGGGCTGTTTCATGGCGGGTAGTAGCGGTCGGGCGGGTACGGGTATGGTGGGGGGAGCGAGGAGTTAGGGGCTGACCTTAACCGGCTGGTTATCGAGGAGTCCGGTGAGGCCTTCAGTGATGACTTGTTCACCGGCGTTCAGGCCGCTGAGGATTTCGGTTTCATCGCCGAGGATCTTTCCGGTTTTGACCAGGCGCAGGTGGGCGGTGCCGTCTTGGGCGACAAAGATGGTTTCGAGCTGGCCGCGCTTCACCAGGGATTTGGAGGGGACGCGGAGGGCGGCGAAGCTTCCGACGGGGATGGACACCCTTCCGAACTGGCCGGCGCGGAGTTCCGGAGTCGCAGGCAGGTCGATTTTCACGAGAAAGGTGCGGCTGTTTGGGTCAGCGCTGGGTGAGATTTCGCTGACCGTGCCCGCGAACGTTTGTTTTGTGCTATCGATTTGGACGCGGAGCGTGCCACCCTGGGGGATGCGGTCGATGAGGGCTTCGGGGATGTTGGCTTCGAGGCGCAGGCGGGAGGGATCTTCGATGGCGAGGAGTTGACGCCCGGGTGCGGCGAGGTCCCCGACATCGGCGAACTTACGGGTGATGACGCCATCGAAGGGGCTGATCACGCGGGTATGGGCGAGTTGGGTTTCGGCTTCGGTTACGGCGGCTTGGGCCACGCGGTGGCGGGCTTGGACTCCGTCGTATTCGGAGCGGGTTACGGCTTCTTCCTGGAGCAGGGCGGTGAAGCGTTGGAGGTCGGCATCGGCCTGGTCACGCAGGGCATTGGCCTGTTCTAGTCGGGCCTGGATTTCGCGGCTATCGAGTTGGACGAGGAGATCGTTGATTTTGACTTTTTGGCCTGTGATGACGGGCATTTTTTCGACGCGGCCACTGACCTTGGCTTCGATGACTGCGCGAAGCTGGGCCTGGATGGTGCCGACGGCTTCCTCGAACGCTTCGTGGCTGGTTTCGCCAACCGTGTGGACCTGGACGTTGGCGGCGGGGAGGGAGGGTGGCTGCGGAGCTTGCTCTGCATGGCGCGAGCAGGCAGTCAGGCTGAGGAGCAGTGCCGTGGCTGTGGGGGTGAGGAGGTGTAGCTTGATATTCATGGGTGTTGGGGACGGGGTGGCGGGATTGGTCTATCTAATCAACGAGCTGGGGTATTTGGGCTTTGGGGGAGGCCGAGGGCTTTACGCAGAGCAGCGATAGCGACGCGGCGGTCGCTTTCGGCCTCTACGCGTCGGACGCGGGCTGCGGTGAGGGCGGTTTCGGCATCGATCAATTGGGTAGAGAGCGCGAGGCCTTGTTCGAATCTTGAGCGGGTTAGTTCGGCGCTTTCCGAGGCTTGTTCGGAGGCTCGGCTGGTGACTTCGAGGCGTTGGTCGGCTTCCTGGAGGGCAAGTCGGGCGCGGGATACTTCGAGTTGGATGCCGAGTTGGAGTTTTCGTTCCGTTTCGATGGCGGCGTCGAGGGCGGCTTGGGCTTCGCGTTTGCGTCCGCGGGTGAGGTTGCCGTCCCAGAGGTTCCAGTTCATTTCGACTCCGGCGGTATAGCTATCGGTTTCCCCGTTGAAGTGCCAACCGTGGTCATAGTCATAGCGGCCGAAGGCGTTGACTGAAGGGCGGCCGCTGGCGCGGGCTCCGCGGAGGGCGGCTTCAGCGGCTTCGCGTTGTTTTGCGGCGGCGGCGAGCTCCGGTCGTGCGGGGACCGTGTTGGGGGCGGGCACGGGGATGTCGGGAATTTCGAACTCAACAGTTTCGAGGGGGGACTCGACGGCGAGGAGGTTCTCCATGATTCGGAGAGTGAGGGCGTTGGCATTTTTGGCGCGAACGAGGTTTTCCCGGGCTTCAGCGAGGCGCACTTCGACATCGAGCACCTCTGTTTTGAGGGCGGTGCCGGCGGTCAGCCGTTTATTGGCGGTGACCAGGCTGGCCTCGAAGGCTTTGGTTGCTGCGGTTGTGGCTTCGATAAAAGCGTGGGTTTTCTGGATTGTGTGGTAGGCGCGGGCGACCTCGAAGGCGAGGGCATGGCGGGTGGCGAGGTCGATTTGCCGGGCGGCGTCGAGGCCGGCGGTCGCGCGATCACGGCGGGCTGAGCTTTGGCCTCCCTGGTAGAGGGGCATGACCACGAGTCCGTGCACGTTGAAATTGTCGGCATCGGGGATGTTATTGATGAGATCGAGACCGAAGGACTGTTGGTTGAGTGCGGCGCCGAAGACCCGCATGGGGTTGTCGGTAACGGCGTAGCTGGAGTTCAGGCTGAGCTGTGGCCAGAACGCGGCGTTGGCCTGTTGGAGGGCGGCTTCGGCGCCTTCGATGCGGTGCTGGGCGAGCCTTGCGTCGGGATTGTTGGCGAGGGCGATTTCTATGGCGCGATCGAGGCTGAGAGTATCGCCGGCGTTTGGCTGGGTTTGGCCCAGGGCTAGCCAACCGCTCAGGGCGGTCACAGCGCTAATGAGGTAGACAGCTTGCATGGTTCTGGTCGGCTTAGAGGGTGAGTTCGGACGGGAGCGAGGATTGTTCAATCCCGCCGGGATTCAGACCAGCAAAAAGCGTGGTTCCGGTGCTGGTCTGGAAGGTTGGCCGCGGTTCAGCTGCAGCAGTTGCGTTTACCGGTTCCGATACCCAGCTTTTTGAAGATCTTTTCCGGGGGGCAGAAGCCGGTGAAGGCGGATTGAATCAGATTCAATCCGACGAACCCGGTGAGGAGGAGCCACCATTCGCTGACCCAGTGAGCGAGGGAGATACTGATGAGGATCATGACTCCGGCGAGAACTCTAATTGCACCTTCAAGACTCATGGTATGTTTTCCTTTATCTAGTTGGATAATTACCGATTTTGGCTCTTCTGAGTCGCTGGCAGCCTAAAGGTTACACGGGGTTGCAATAATGCGGGACAAAATGTGGCCGAATGGTGGCGCCGCGTGGTGATTTGGGGTGTCTGGCTGGCAGGGATTTTTGAATGGAGGGCAATCTTTGCTCGCGGTTGCCTGCTTACATCGGGTCGTCTTCTGGCCTGGGGATGCCGATCGGCGGCTGCGAGACGGCTGCGACCTTTTACTGGGGGAATCCAAGTTACGCTCAAGAGCCTCTCAGGGCTTTGCGGGCTCCTGTGCGGACAGGTTGTTGACGAATGCGTGAGGGAAGTCGATGCGCCATAGGCCGCGGAGGTCTCCGAGCTTGAACCCCGTTGCCTGGTCTTGGGGGTAGAGTTTGGCGAGGGCGTCTCCAGTTTCGGGGGCGAGCGTGTCTCCGGGTATTCCGTGGCAGTTGAGGCAGAGGTTGGTGGCGATGGCGATCGGGGCGTAGAACGTGAGGCCTCCATCGGCAGCGGTCTGGAGGAGTGGCTGAAGGGGTTGAGCTGCGGCTTTCTGTTCCTGATATTGCTGGATGATTTGGGTTTCCGAATCGGAGGCGCGATTGGCGGCGTTGCGAGGTCGGTGCGAGACACGGCGGATAGTGACACCGTGTTTCATGGCGAGGCTCGCCGTCAGCGGGGCGGCTTGGACGGAGCAGAGGGGGATAGCGTTGGTGGGGCCACCTTCCTGGATAGCTGCGAGGAGGACACTGCTGAGAGATTTACCGACCTCGGCGGCGATTTCCCTGCCGTGTTGGGTGGCGGCGATCCGGGTTGCTTCAGTGAGCGGTGCGGGGCTTGGGGCGGCAGACTGGCCGTGGTCATCGTGGCTGGAGGGGGAGCAGGCGGAGAATGCCAGCAGGGTGGTTACGCCCAGGAGGGCGGGGCGGATCGGGAGAGAATTCATGGTATGGCAGGTTGGTTTTTAAGCGTTTCCAGGAGGTCACAGGGACGACCGAGGCCGTGGCGGGCGGCGATTTCGCGAAAGAAACCGGGCGCTCCCTTGGCCCTACGCTCCAAGGATGCGCCCGGTTCTTGCATTGTTGGCAACCGGTAATCGCGTTTACCGGGATGCGGCTTTGGCGGGCACGAGGCCTTCGCCACTGAGGGAATTCAGGAAAGCAACGACGCTCTGGATCTCGGCCTCGGTGAGTTCCTTGCCGAGCTGCATCCAGCCCATGCGTTTGACGACATCCTTGAGTTCGCTGACTTTGCCGTCGTGGAAGTAGGGTGCGGTGAGGGCGACGTTACGCAGGCTGGGCACCTTGAACTTGTATTCATCGTCCTCCTCCTGCGTGACGTCGAAGCGGCCTTTGTCCTTTTGGAATTCGTAGGGATTGACCAGTCCTGATTTGTGGTAGGCGTTGGCACCGATCACCGGGCCGTTGTGGCAGGTGGTGCAACCGATCTCGAGGAAGGTGGCCAGCCCTTCCTTTTCTGCAGGGGTGAGCTTTTTGTCGTCACCCTTGAGGAACGCGTCGAAGCGGTCCCGGGAGATCAACGTGCGTTCGAAGGCTGCGATGGCCTTGGCCATGTTTTCGTAGCTGAGGGGAGAGGCTTCGCCGGGGAAGGCCTTCTTAAACAGCCCGGGGTAGGTTTTATCAGCGGAGAGGCGCTGCACGACTGTTGTTTCGTCGGGCATGGCCATTTCCACGGGATTGAGCACGGGGCCTTTGGCTTGTTCGGCGAGGTCGGCGGCGCGACCGTCCCAGAACTGGGCCAGGTGGAATCCGGCGTTCCATGTCGTGGGGGAGTTACGGCCGCCGAGTTCCTTGAAAGCACCTGGGGAGGTGGGAAGATTATCCACGCCGGATTTGCCTTCATCGACCTGGTGGCAGGAGTTGCAGGATTGCGTTTCGTTTTTGGAGAGGCGTTTTTCGAAGTAGAGGGTTTTGCCCAGTTCGATGAGCGCGGGGGTATCGTTCTCCGCGCCCGGCATTTTATCTGGCAGAGGTTGGAAGACGGCGAGGGCGGTGGTACGGAGAGTGGCATCATCGGGCACCGTGACGGCGGAGACTGCGAGGGGTGCTGCGGCGATGGCGCAGGCGACCCAAGCGGGGAGCTTAACAGCCGGGAGCAGGTGACCGGTTTGTTGAATAAAGGTTGGTTCAGGTCTGCTGTTCATAAGTTTGATTGCATCAAGAATACCTAAAATCGCGCGATGCGCAATGGCTGCGACGTACGAGCGACTCGTTCACAGCATGCAGGGGTGGAGCCGGTTGATTCATGATGGTTACAAAAAATGTTGCGACAGATTTGGGCGCGTTTTTTGTGGATGACGAGGGCTTATGGGGTGGTCTCGGAACGGGGTGTGGCGGGTTGGCATTCGCAAGAAACCGCTTGCGTGGACGGCGGGTCTAACGCAAATAAGCCCAGAGTAGTGGCGGGTAAGGCTGGTCCTGAAATCGAAAAGAAAGGAGCACATATGTTGTTGGATGACATTTTGGAGGAGTATCCCAAGGAAGCGAAGTTGAAGGAGGGGTTCTCGATGCAGGTCCGCCCGCTTGAGAAGGACGACGAGATGGCCTTTCACGAGTTCTTTCTGGCGTTGCCGGAGAGGGAGCGAATGTTCATCAAGCACCGGGTGACTGATCCGTCGGTGATTCGGGATTGGTGTGAGCGGATTGATTTGGGGCACAAGCTGCCTTTATTGGGATTTCATGAGGGACAGGTGGCGGGGTGTTGCACCTTGCACCAGCAGCTGGGTGGTTGGAAGCGGCATGTGGGGAGGGTAAGTGTATTGGTGCATCCGAAGTTTCGGGGCAAGGGGATCGCGAAGTGGCTGGTGAACGAGGTGATGGACATGGCCCAGCAGACTGGTTTGGAGAAACTGGAGGCAGAGTTTCTTGCGGACCAAAAGGCTGCGGTGAAGGTGTTCGGGTTGCTGGGTTTTTCGGAACTGTTGTTGCTTCCCGACTACGTCAAGGACATGCAGGCAGTCACCCACGACTACATCCTGATGGGTGTGGATTTGCCGACTCCCGAGGAGTATGCCGGGAGGCTGTAGGCCGGACTGCGGTTTGGGGTGGGGGACCTTTTGCCTTGACCCCATGTGGGCCCGCCTGAATGCTCTTGTGATTCGCTGACCACGCTTTATGAGTAATTCTGCCAAAGGCTTTTGCGCATGCCTGGTGTCCGGGATGGTTTTATGGACCGGATGTCAGACACCTGAAGAAGTACACACCGCCAAGTCGGCCATGTTAGCGCCGAAAGTGAGTTATCCGGCCATGGGGAGGATTGAGCGGTTTGACCCTGCATTGGACGACATACTTCCTCCCTACGCGATATTAGAGCGGTTGGCGCAGGGGTTTGAGTGGGCGGAGGGGCCGGTGTGGGTTCCTTCGCAGCACGTTCTGCTCTTTTCTGATGTACCGGAGAACAAGGTCTATCGCTGGCATGAGGTTGCCGGGTTGCAGGTAGCCATGGCTCCGAGTGGCTACACGGGGGGAGAGACTGGGCGGCGCGAGCCCGGCTCCAATGGTTTGGCGCTGGATTCCGAGGGGCGCCTGGTACTGTGCCAGCATGGCGACCGTCGGGTGGCGAGAGTGAATTGGGATGGTCGGGTGCAGGCGTTGACCAGCCATTACAAGTATCTTCGCTTCAACAGCCCGAACGATCTGGCATTTGCCAGCAACGGCGACATGTATTTCACGGATCCTCCTTATGGACTGGACGGCGGGAACGAGGATCCGGCCAAGGAGTTGATGTTCAACGGCGTTTTCCGTCTGAAGCCCGATGGCGATCTGACGTTGTTGACGGACGAACTGAGCTTCCCGAACGGCATTGCCTTATCGCCGGATGAGAAGCAGCTCTACGTGGCGGTTTCTGATGAATCGCGCCCGGTAGTTATGGTGTATGACTTGAACAACGATGGGACCTTGGCGGGCGAAGGCCGGGTGTTTTTCAATGCGAAAGTCCTGGCTGATGAGGGGCGTCCCGGGTTGCCTGACGGTTTGAAAGTTGATTTGAAAGGCAACGTGTTTGCGACTGGTCCGGGCGGGGTGCTGGTGATTTCTCCGGAGGGCAAGCTGCTGGGCATCATTAACACTGGCGAAGCCACTGCGAATTGCGCGTGGGGCAATGACGGCAGCGTGCTTTACATTACGGCCGACGGGTTGCTCTGCCGGGTAAAGACCTGGACGCAGGGGTTCGTGCCGGCCTTTGAGTAGTTGCCGGATGTGGTTATTTTCAACCGGTGAGGGCAGCGGCCTTCACCGGTTTTTTGTTGGTTGAAGACGGGTTTGGAGGCGTGAACCCTGGTGGAAAGCCCCGAGGGATGGAAGCAGACAAAGCGAAAGGGGCTGCCTGCAAACCGAAGTCACGTGGACTTCGCCAGAGGGCAGCCCCGATCGAGTCGGCAGAGGCGCTTAGGCCGTGGCTGCGAGGATTTCGTGGTAGACGAGATCCTTGAGGTGCAACCGTTGTTTCTTCAGTTCCTCGGTCTGCTGATCCGTGGCGGTATCGAGTTCACGTTCGATTCGGCAGATTTGGCGATCGATCGTGTGGTAGTCATCCACGAGCTTTCGGAAGTTCTCCTGCTCTTCCTTGAGCTTCAGGATCAACTCTTTGTGTTGGGGGAACTCGAGTAGGATTGGGTGATGGAACTCCATAAGGCAATCAACACGGTTTGAGGGTTAACACGAAGGCTCCCCTAGCGATCTGATCGCTTGGGAAGCCGGGAGAATGCATGGCTGTAGTAAGCCCTAGAACGGACACGGCCAGCACGACAAGGATTGCCATTCACTAGTCGTATTTTGCGCGCGAGAGGCTAGGGGATGGGCAGGTATTGCGTGTGCGCTTAGGCGGTGACGGCCGGTTCGAGGAACTGGATTGCGGGTTGGCGCAGCGCGCTGACGCGGACGGGAACACCGACCGGGAGGGTGAGGCGTCGCGGGATGTGGCCGTAGGGGAGGTTGGCTAGCACTGGGCCGGGGACGGGCTGGACGTGATCCCGGAGGACGTCCTGGATGGTGACTGGGCCGTATTCTGGACGGCTGGTTGTGCACTGAGTGAACTTTCCCAGCAGCAGCGCCGCCAGTTTGCGGGTGGCTCCAGCGAGGGTGAGTTGGTTGAACAGTCGATCGATGCGGTGGAGCTGCTCGCCCACATCTTCGATGGCGAGCACGGTCCCCTGAAGCTTTGGGAAGAAGCGGGTGCCGAGGAGGGAGCCCAGCATGGCCAAATTTGCGGGAACCAGTGCGCCTTCGGATTGGCCGGGCTTCCAGCAGTCCAGAGGCGCATCTTGAGGCATGGGCAGAGCGGCGGGCTTTCTGGTGGAGGTGATGAGACGCCAGAAGTGCTCTTCCGTAAAGGGGTCCATGCCGGCGGCGAACTCGACGGCGACCATCGGGCCTGAGAACGTGACCAGGCTGATACGGCGCCAGATGGCGAGCTGGAGGGCGGTGATGTCGCTAAATCCGACGATGACCTTGGGGTCACGTCGGAGAGCAGCATAGTCGACAAGTGGCAGGATGCGGGGTGAGCCATAGCCTCCGCGGAGTGCGATGATGGCTCTGACCCGGGGATTCCGGATCATGTCATTGAGATCCTGGGCCCGCTGGGCATCGGAGCCTGCGAGGAATCCGGTAGAAGCGTGGATATGTTTTCCCGGCAGGACGTGGTAGCCGAGTGATTCGAGATAGCGAATGCCCTTGTTGATCCGCGAATGGTCCAGGGCTGGGCTGGCGGGTGCAACAATACCGATCAGGTCGCCTCGTTTTATCCTCTGGGGTTTCAGGAGGGACATTTAGGGCCTCGAACGGGAGGCCCGGTTTCCGCGGTCGGCGGGCTCAGGCTTTGGGTGTTGTTCGCGTTTGGGCATCCGCCTGCTATGAGCATGAGGAGCCATTGGGGTCTTCAGGCGGCGGGGGCAGCCCCAGGCATGGGGGGAGTTACCGGGCGACGCACATCTGCCAGGCGAGTCCGCATCATATCAGCCCGGTGAAGATCGCGGGCATCGGGCGAGAGTTTCTCGCTGAATTGTCTCTGCAGATGGGCGGGTTGGGTGATGATGAACAACTCATCGACCAGGGATCGCGGCACGCCGGGGAAGCAACCGACATCGATACCCAGACGCATCAGGGAGAGCAAATTCAGGCATTCCTTGGAGGAGATGCTGTGTGCATTGGCGAGGATTCCATAGGCCCGGCCGATATGGTTGAAGAGCATCTTGGGCTTCTTCTCGAGGATCATGGCGCGGGCGTTTTCCTCGTGCTCGATGAGCTGGGAGACGACCTTGCCCAGTCGTTCAAGGATATCGGGCTCGGCTTCGCCGAGGGTCATCTGATTGGAGACCTGAAAGATATTCCCGAGAGCCTCTGTGCCTTCCCCGTAGAGGCCACGAACGGCGAGTCCGAGCTTATTGACGGCGGTGATGACCTGATTGACCTGTTCGGCGAGGACGAGGCCCGGGAGGTGGAGCATGGCACTGACCCGGATTCCGGTGCCCAGGTTGGTGGGGCAGGCGGTGAGGTAGCCAAGCTCCCGACTGAAGGCGTAATCGAGCTGCTTTTCGAGGGCGGTATCGAGTTCGTCTATGGCTTGCCAGACTGCCTGGAGCTGGAGGCCGGGCCGGATGGCCTGCATACGAAGATGGTCCTCCTCGTTGATCATGACTCCGAGGGTGAGCTCACGATTCAGGACGAGGCCGCTGCCGGCGGAGCGTGCCGCGTGCTCACGGCTAATGAGGTGGCGTTCCACGAGGATTTGTTTATCCGTGGTGCTCAGCGTTTCCATGGACTCGGCGAAGCCGCCTTCCATACGATCGAGCCCTGCGATAACTGGCGCGATGTGTTCATAGCAGCGGACGCGGTCGGGTTTCTTAGCCCAGCCGGGGAAGGGGAAGCCGCGGATGTTCCGCGCCAGTCGGACGCGGCTGGTGAGGACGATCGAATCCTGGGGGCCTTCGACCCGGCAGACCTCTGCGGCGGAGGGTAGAAAATCGTTGATGTTCATGCGTTGAGGGATCCGTGTTTCTCGCGCAGGGACTTGATTTCGTCGCGCAGGATGGCGGCTCGTTCGAAGTCTTCCTTGCCGATGGCCTGTTCGAGCTGCTTTTGCAGGCGACGGACCTGGTCCTCGAAGTCTTGAGTGACCTGAAAGGCCTGGGGGATTTTCCCGACGTGGCGGGTGCCTTTGTGCATGGATTTCAGCAAGCCTTCCAGCCCTTCGGCGAAGGTTTGGTAGCAATCGGCGCAGCCGAGCCTGCCGGTTTTTTTGAAATCAGCTTGGGCGAAGCCGCAGGTTGGGCATTGGGCACTGCCTCCGGTGGTGGGGTTGGCTTTTTCCATTTCGTCAGCGGCTCCTAGGCCGAGCAGCAGGTCTGCCAGCGAGAAGCCCGTGGGGTCGTCCACGCCTTTGTTTTTGGAGCAAGCCTCGCAAAGGTCGATCTTCTTGGTTTTGCCTTCGATGATCTGGGTGAGGTGAACCTTTGCCTCATTTTGCTTACAGATGTCGCATAGCATAGCGTCGATACCTGAGTCAGGACTGCAGCAATCTAGCAGAGGGATGGGAGAGCGCCAAGGTTTGGCAGACGTCTGCTTTTAGATGGGCTCGCCGGTGGATTGGGTTAGTTCCCTGTAGTTCTTTTCGAGAGCCTGGGTGTGGGGGCCGGGTTTACCGGTTCCGATGACACGTCCATCGATTTTCACGACGGGTATGATTTCGGCCCCCGTGCCGGTGAGGAAGCATTCATCGGCATTGAAGAGGTCATAGCGGGTGATATTGGTTTCCTCGACCTGGATGGCGCGTTCGGCGGCGAGGTCCATGACCGTGCCGCGGGTGATTCCGTAGAGGGCGCCGGCTGAGAGTGGGGGGGTGATGAGCCGGTTGCCTTTCAGCATGAAGATATTATCGCCGGTGCATTCGGCGACGTAGCCTTCTGCATTGAGCATGATGGCTTCTTCGACACCAGCGTTATTGGCCTCGATCTTGGCCAGGATGTTATTCAGGTAATTGAGCGACTTGATGGCTGGGTTGACGGCGCTGTGGAGATTGCGGGTTGTGGGTACCGTGACGATCTCCATACCGCGTCGGTAGAGTTCTTCGGGGTAGAGTTGAATTTTACCCGCGATGATGACGACGGAGGGGTTTTTGCAGCGGTTGGGGTTGAGTCCGAGAGTGCCGCAACCGCGGGTTACCAACAACCGGATGTAGCCGTCCTTGAGTTTGTTCTTGCGGCAGGTATCCACGACGGCCTTGCAGAGGGCTTCGTGGGTCATGGGCAGGGTCAGGAGGATGGCCTTGGCGGAATAGAACAAGCGGTCGATGTGTTCCTTGAGTTTGAACACTCTTCCGTTGTAGGCGCGTATCCCCTCAAAGATGCCATCACCATAGAGCAAACCGTGGTCGAAAACGCTGATTTTCGCCTTCGCCTCGTCGTAAAACTTTCCGTCGATATAGACTTTCATGCCGCAACGGCGGGCAAGCTAAGGGAAGCGCTGAGGACAACGCAAACTTAATCCCCGACCCTGCCATCGACCAGCGTGATGATCCTGGGGGCCTGATCGGCGACGCGGGAGTCGTGGGTGGCGATGACGAGCGTCAGGCGGTATTCCTGCTGGAGTTCTGACAGGAGGGCGATGATCTCACCGCCGGTATGGGAATCCAGGTTTCCGGTGGGTTCATCTGCGAGGAGGAGGTCTGGCTGGTTAACGAGCGAGCGGGCGAGGGCGACGCGCTGTTGTTCCCCGCCGGAGAGTTCATAGGGGCGGTGGTCGAGTCGGTCGCCGAGGCCGACGCGACGGAGGAGGGAGGCTGCGCGTTCGTGGGCCTGGCGGTGGGGGGTTCGTTGCATGCGTGCGGGGAGGCAGGCATTTTCGAGAGCGGTGAGTTCGGGAAGCAGGTGATAGGCCTGGAACACGAAGCCCACCCGGCGGTTGCGAAAAGAGGCTAATTCTGAGCTGGAGAATCTGGAAAGTTGGCGACCGTCGAAAGTGACATCGCCATGGCTCGGCCGGTCCAGACCGCCGAGGACATGGAGGAACGTACTTTTACCGGCTCCGGAGGCGCCGCGAATGGCGAGGAAGTCGCCTGGATAGACTTCGAGGGTGACTCCTCGGAGGACGTCGAGTGAGCGGCGGCCCATTTTGTAGGATTTATGGATGTCCGTGGCTACGAGCAGGGGGGCTGGGAGTTCGGGGGAATTACTCATGGTGGAGGGCCTCTACGGGCTGAAGGCGGCTGGCGTTCCAGGCGGGAATGACGCCGGCGAGGATGCAAATAATGAGAGATCCGCCGCAGATGACGGCGATATCGTGGGGAACGATGACTGCCGGGAGCTGGGTAAAATTATAGATATCGACGGGGAACAGTTCGAATCCGGTGGCGCGGCGCATGAAGAGCAGGAATTCGTTGCGGTAGGCGAGGGCGAGCATACCGAGGCCGTAGCCCGCGGCGACGCCGGCGACGCCGACAATGAGGCTTTGGCTGAGGAACAGGATCATGACCTGGCTGGCGGTGGCACCGATCGCCTTGAGGACCCCGATCTCGCGGGTCTTTTGGACCACGAACGTGATGAGCGCGCTGGTGATGCCGAAGGCGGCGACGAGCACGATGAAGAACAGGAGGTAGTACATCACGTTTTTCTCGACGAGGATGGCCTCGAGCAGCTGCCGGTTTTCCTCGAGCCAGGTGGTGATGTCGCCTTGGCCCTTGAGCAGCGGAAGCAGCCGGTGGCGCATTGCGAGGGCCTGTTCGGGGTCATCCAGCCGAACCATGAGACCGTGAACTGAGTCGCCCAGTTCATAGAGGTCCTGTGCGTTGGCCAGGGACATCAGGATAAACCCCTGGTTATAGTCGTTGTATCCGACGTCATAGATACCGCGCACGACGAAGTCGCGTGCGAGCGGGCCTTCCTCTCGGCCTTCCTTCTGCGCTTGTTCCCAACTATCGAAATCCGCGACCGAATACACAGCGAGGTAGTCACCGACCCAGACTCCGAGTTGTTCGGCGAGGGCGGATCCGATGAGGAGGCCACGCCCCCGGATGTCGAACCGGCCGGCGACGATACTTGTTGGCAGGTCCGAGACTTCCCCTTCCGTTGCGGCATCCACGCCACGGATGAACGGGGCGAATGCCTTTGGGGGAATGCCCGGAGGGGGTTGGGTTTTGACGAGGACCTGTCCGAACACGAAGGGGGCAGCGCCCTTGACGCCGGCGGTGCCACGGATGTCATCGGCCAGCTCGCGATAGCCTTGCATGGGCCCATCGGAGAATACCCTGATGTGGGCGTTGAAGGCGAAGATCCGTTCCTTGGTTTGTTCATCGAATCCCTGCATGACGCTGATGACGATGATGAGAACCGCGACGCCGAGCATGACGCCGAGGATGGAGATCAGCGTGATGATGGAGACAAAAGTCCTGCGGGGCCGGAGGTAGCGCGAAGCGAGGAGAAGTTCAAACGGTAGTCGTGACAGCATGACGGGAGGGTCTTGGGGGCGGCGTGGCTATTCGAGTCGGCCGGCGGCCCAGGCTGTTCCGCGGGCGATGAGGGTTTTGACCGACGGGCTGCTCAGCGCCTTGGGGTCGTGGCCGAATGTGTGATGGAAGACGCGTCCGGAGCCGTAGGCGAGGACGAAGGCCAGGGGCTCAGTCGTCTTGCTCCAATCTGATTCGGCTTTCACCAGCACATGGATCGGGGCATCCCCCTGGAGTTGGGCATAGAGTTCGTCGTCCTGCTGGAAATCGGAGAGGCCGCGGGTAATGGGATGGTCGGCATCGGCGACGGTGGCTTTGAAGACGCCGCGCGGGCCGTGACCGGAGGTCCCCATGACCCAGGCGCGGCCACAGAGGCGTTTGAACTCATCCCATTCGCTGAAGGAGGCACTGGCGAGGTGGGCGAGCACGAGGCCTTTGCCCTGGGCGACGAACTGGACCAGGTTGCTTTTGCCCTGGTCGGATAGCGTTGGTGTTGAGGAGTTGTAGAGCAGCAGGTAGACGACGTCGGCTTTTTCGAGGTTGGAGGCGATTTCGAGCGCGTTGGCGCCTCCGAGGGCGCGGAGTTCGAATCGGCCGGCTTCCTGGAGTACTGCCCGGGTGGCTACTGCACAGCTGAGCCAGTCATGGGCGGGGCTGGCGTCGTCCCCGGTGACCAGAAGCACCCGGATGGGGGGTGGAGCTTCTCCTGCAGTGACGAACAGCGACGATAGCATCAGTCCCAAGCAGGCCAGAAGTATCGAGATTCGCATAGATGCAGACAGGTTCGGGCGGTTCTTGTGTCAGGAGGGTTTACAGTTCATGAAGGCCCTCCGGAGGTCAAGGGGAATGGGGTGGAGAGCCATATGGATGGGTTGTTGTAAAGGTTGAGCTTTGGAGCGGGACTCCATAGACTCGCGCGCCCGAAATGAAGGGAACCATGAAAAGAGCACCGATTTTAGCATTATTCGTTGTATTAATGGGAACGCTGTTGCTGTGGACGACCGGCTGTCGGACCGCAGGCCGGGCCATGGGTTCTACGGGTCCCGCCGTTGTGACGCATTTGACGCCGGTTGGTGCGGCGGATCTTGTTTCGAACAATGAGGTGTTGGTTTTGGATGTTCGGACCCCTGAGGAGTTTGCCGACGGGCATTTAGCGGGTGCGGTGAACGTGGACTACAAGAGTGAAGGTTTTGAGGCGGGGCTCGCTGCTTTGGATTCCGGGTCTACGGTGCTGGTCTACTGCCGGTCGGGCAACCGGAGCACGCGATCATTGCCGGCCCTGGAGAAGATGGGGTTTGAGCGGGTGTTTCATTTGGACGGCGGGTTCAACGCGTGGAAGG
>JBJOII010000020.1:0-72795 GCA_046047235.1 Verrucomicrobiota bacterium
CCCCGCCCCCCACATACACCAACCCCTCCCGCTTCACCGGAATCCGCACCCATTTCAACACCACAAAGTCGTGCTCCAGATTCCGCCCCGAGTTCTCCCCGCCCTTCACCTGGCTCTTCAAACCACACCCGAGGTAAACCAACGACACCTCCAACGTCGTATCGTCCATCTTGCCAACCGGCTGATACCGCACCGCCCACCGCTTCCAATCCGCCGTCCCCACGGTCAGCACCCCCGCGCGCTCGACTTGCCTCGCCGATGGCAAACCCTTCCCCTGCTGAAACCCCGTCCACTCCCACCCATCCAGCACAAACCCCGGCGTGTAAACCCAAGTCACCCGACTCTGCATGTAATACACCCGCTGACGCTGGCTGAAATCCGACTGGCTCCACGGATCCGACCATTGCTTGCTGTCGAAATAATCCACATGCCAGCCCACTGGAATAAACTCGTTCCACAAACCCGGCATCTTCATCAGCCCGCTGAAAAAACGCTCCGCTGGCGGACAACTGCTGCACCCCTCGGAAGTAAACAATTCCAGCACCGGAACCCGACGCGTCGTGCTCTGCAAAACAAAACTCTTTGGCTTCGCCTCCGCCACTCCCACAGCGCCCAGCACCGAAAAGCCGCACACAGCCCAGCAACCCAAAAAGAAAATGGCACGCAAACCACGCATCGCCCCAGATTACGACCTCCCCGTCGCCATTTGTCAGCCACGAAGTCCGTTGAACCAAAGCTCAGGCAGCTCCGGCTGATCGGCCTCATGATCACCCAAACCCTCGCGCTCCACGCCCAGCGCTCTGCGCTTTCCGCTTTCCGCTTTCCGCCCTGCGCCACGCGCTTTGCGCTTTGCGCTTCGCCCCCCCCACCCCATCATCCCGCCCATGCACATCCAACCAACCGCCAGCCCCACGGCGAACCGACGGCAATTCCTCAAAACCGGAAGCCTGGCCCTCACCGCCTCACTCCTCACCCATACCCGCATGCTCGCCCAACGCCGCGAACAGGCCCCCATCGGACTTGCCACCACCGCCAAATACCCCGAGACAACCGCGACACTCCAAGTCCGTAACCCCCAAAAAATCCGCCTGCTCCAGTTCACGGACCTCCACTTCTTCTGTAACCGCGAAAAATACGGACCCGAGCGTGACGCAAAAACCGAAGAAGATACCCGCCGCCTCATCGAACTCTACCAGCCCGACCTCATCGCCATCACCGGTGACCTCTGGCACGATAATCCCGACGGCCAAGGCGAAGCGTTCATGACCCATGCACTGAAACACGTGGAATCCCTCGGGGTCCCCTGGCTCTTCACCTGGGGCAACCATGACCAACTCAACGATTACACCCCCGGCCACCACGCCCTCACCACCGCCCGCCATAGCCTCTACCGCGGCGGCCCCCAAGGCGGCAACTATCGCATCCTCCTCCAGGACAACCAAGGAAACCCTCTCTGGGACCTCCTTTGCCTCAATACCACCAACCTCGGCCTCCAAAAACAACAACGCTACTGGCTCGACTCCATCCATCAGGTCTACGCCCAGCAAACTGCCCCCCCTCCCCCGGCCTTCGCCCTCTTCCATATCCCCCTCCTCCAATATGACTACATCTGGACCGAAGAAATGGCCTCCGGGTTCAAACGAGAAAATGTCTGCTCCGATGGCGAGAACGGTACCGGCCTCTCCCATCTCCAACAACTCGGCAACGTCCGGGCCATGTTCTGTGGACACGATCACGTCAACGATTACTCAGGCTCGCTCGACGGTATCGAACTCGCCTACGGCCGTGCCACCGGCCACGCCGGCTATGGCGGCGATACCGTCCGTAAAGGCGCCAAACTCATCACGATAAATGCCGAAACAAAATCCTACGCCTGGGAATCGGTCTTCATCGATAACCAACGTTGGCACCCAAAAGCCGGCTTCCGCACCACCGACGTCATCGATGCCTACTGGATGCGCCACGGCTAAACCACCCCCCGCAACCTCCGGACCACCCACACCATGCAACGCTCGAATATCAAGCACCCTGCTCTCCTCGCCACCCTCCTCGCGTTGGCACCCTGCCTGTCAAACCAAGCCGCCACCAACCTCCCCACCCCAACTCCCCAGCAAAAAGCCTGGCAACAACTCGAATTCATCGGCTTCGCCCACTTCGGCATCAATACGTTCACCGACCAGGAATGGGGAGACGGCCAGGAAGACCCCCGCCTCTTCAATCCCACCGCCTTCAACGCCAATCAATGGGCCGAAACCCTCAACGCCGCCGGCATCAAACTGCTCATCCTCACCGCCAAACACCACGACGGATTCTGCCTCTGGCCCTCCGCCTACACGGAACACTCAGTCAAAAACAGCCCCTGGCGCAATGGCCGTGGCGACGTCGTCCGCGAGGTCACCGACGCCCTGCGCAAACACAATATCCGCGTCGGCCTCTACCTCTCCCCCTGGGACCGGAACCAACCCACCTACGGCGATTCCCCACGCTATAACCAGTTCTTCCTAAACCAACTCAAGGAACTCCTCACAAACTACGGCCCCGTCGATGAAGTCTGGTTCGATGGCGCCTGCGGCGAAGGCCCCAACGGCCTCCAACAAAACTACGATTGGCCCTCCTATTACACCCTCATCCGCCAACTCCAACCCCATGCCCTCATCGCCATCTGCGGACCCGATATCCGCTGGGTCGGCAATGAATCCGGCGTCGCCCGCGAAAACGAATCCTCAGTCGTCCTCCGCGATAACCAACCCGCCTGGCACCCCGCCGAATGCGACGTCTCCATCCGCCCCGGCTGGTTCTACCACCCAGCCCAGGACGGCCTCGTCAAACCCCTCGAAACCCTCGCCGATATCTACTTCAAATCCGTAGGGCGTAACTCCGTCCTCCTCCTCAATATCCCCCCAAACCGCGAAGGCCTCATCGCAGCTCCCGACGCCAGTCGCCTCCGCGAATTCGGCAGCTTCATCCAACAACTCTATGCACGCGACTTCATCCAGGATGCCACGATCAAGACCCCCCAACTGCCCCCAACCCAGGCCGCATCCAACCCGATAGCCGACAAAAACCTCAACACCTCCTGGACCCCGACAGGAGACACCCCCTACACCCTCGACTTCGACCTCGGCACCCAAAAAGCCTTCAACGTCGCCCGCCTCCAGGAAGACATCACCCACGGCGAACGCGTCCAAGCCTACCACATCGAGGTCCAAGCCCACGGCCAGTGGAAAACCATCACCTCCGGCAACGTCGTCGGCCATAAACAACTGCGCCGCTTCCCCACTGTCACGGCCCAACACGTGCGACTCGTCATCGACCAATCCATCGCCCCTCCCGCACTCGCCGAATTCGGCCTCCACTTCAATACTCTCGCCCCCGCCGGCTCCGGTGCCGCCTCCGCCCACCACCCCGCCTCAGCCTCCAATACCCACCCCGGCGGAACCCAATACGGCCCCGATAAGGCAGTCGACGATGACCCCGCCACACGCTGGGCCACCTCCGACGACACCCAACAAGCCTGGCTCGAGGTCGACCTCCAACAACCCACCACCATCAGCCGCATCAAAATCTCCGAACTCGATCCACGCATCTCCCGCTACACACTTGAATGCCGACTCAAAGACTCCGATCCTTGGCAGGTCGCGCTCGAAGGCACCACCGCCGGAACAGACTTCTCCACCACCTTCAACCCCGTCCAGGCCCGCTACGCCCGCCTTCATATCCTCAACTCCACCCGCCCCCCCACAATCTGGGAATTCCAGCTGTTCTCAAAGTAACCCACTCACAACCCGCCACCCCAACACCATGCCCCGCCTCCCGCTCCTCCTCATCGCCATCGCTGCGCTGGCACTCCCAGCACCCCGCCCCTTCGCCGCAACCCCCACGCTCGTCCACCACTGGAACTTCGACGAAGGCCCCGACTGGCACGACACCCCCTTCACCTCCCCCTGCACCAACTCCACCACCACCGACATCATCACCCAGTCACCCGCCTCCCTGATCAATATGGGACCGGAAAACTGGATCTCCGGAAAACAATACTCCGGCCTCGAATTCACCAACCCCAACCAGTTCATCCAAACCCAACATAACCTGGCCCAAACGCTAGGCCACTCCGCCTCCCTGTCGTTCTGGGTCAAAACCACCCACAAACCCTCATCCCCATCCCAACCCCAACCCGGCATCACCGGCACCTCCACCCCCAACTCCATCCAGTGGGGCACCATCGATCACACCGGCAGAATCGGGATCTCCATCCATAACCAAACCGCCTGCCGCTCCACTCTCCCCATCACGGATAACCATTGGCACCACATCACGCTCACCCGGGACGAAATCACCGGCACACTCCAAGTCTACGTCGATGCAACTCTCTCCGCCTCCACAACCGCAACCCCCGGCCCCCTCACCTCCGCGTTCTCATCCCTCGCCCAAATCGAACACCCATCCCAACCCGCCCACTTCCAAGGCCGACTCGACCAAATCCACGTCTTCAACGACGTCCTCCCCCAAGACCATGTCTCCCTCCTGCACACCAACCACGCTCCCAAACTCTGGCCCGCCTCCACCGACGGCGTAAACCACCGCCCCTTCACCACCACCTCCGCCCTCACGCTCGCCTACGACGTCGAACGCCACCCCATCTCCATCCACCACTACTCCCAACCCTCCCACGGCTCGGTCACCCCCAACCCAGACGGCTCCTTCACATTCACTCCCGAACCCAGCTTCTCGGGAACCGACTCGTTCGAAGTGACCATCACCGATGGCCAGGGCGGCTTCTACACCGCTCCCCAGCACGTCAATATCCTCCAGGAACCACCAGGCGGTGGCGGCCTACCCACAACCCAGTTCATCAACTTCTCCCCACTCCAGTCCAATGGCTCCCCCATCTCCCACTCCGGATGGCGCATCCCCAGAACCATCGACTGGAACCACGACAACCTCCCGGACCTCCTCCTCGGCACCGGCGGCTATGTCCTCCTCTACCTCAATACCGGAACCCCGTCCTCCCCCTCGTTCTCCACCCCAACCCGCCTCACCGCCGGCCGCTTCGAAATCTCCTCCGGCTCATCCACCTCCCCATTCACGCTCGCCGATATGACCGGCGATAACTCCCCCGACCTCATCCTCGTCGACGCCGCCTCCAACCTCCGCATCTACCCCAACACCAGCCCCACCAATTCCACCCCCGCCTACACGTCCTACTCCACGATCAAAACCCCCTCCGGCACCACCTTCACCCTGCCCGATAAACGCTTCGATATCGGCGACTATAACCACGACGGACTCCCCGACCTCGTCACGGGAACGTTCAGCGGTTCCATGGAACTCTTCCTCAATGTCGGCACACCCCAAGACCCCCGCTTCAATACCAGCACCCCCATGATCTCCAGTTCCTATAACCTCTACCCCCGCCTCCACGACCTCAACCATAACGGCACAATCGACCTCCTCCGCGGTATCAATTGGGGCGATATCCGCTACTGGCACGACCCCCACCTCCATGGCCTCGACGACAGCCTCACGCTCTCCATCACCAACCCCGACGGATCCTCCCCCGACCTCCACGCGCTCACGGACGGCGCCATCATCGACTTCGCGGACTTCAATGCCGACGGCATCACGGACCTCGTCCTCGGTGGCCACGCCAACTCCGGCGTCTACATCGCCTACGGCCAGCAACAATCCATCGCCAACAGCCTCGCCGAAATCGAGGCCATCTATGACGCCCACTCCAATGACCTCGGCCCCGCCCTCAGTGCCAATAACAACGCCCTGCTGAATCAGCTCAATACCGCGAACCAAAACCTCGTCTCCCATGCCCAGTTCGGCACGCTCACCACCCGCGAAACTCTCTTCAACTCCCTCTCCAACCACGTCGCCAAATACGCCTTCCTCCGCTACCAAACGCTCGACACGACCACCTACCACCACGTCCCCAGTATCGCCCTCCAAAACTGGGTCATCCTCCAACACACGCTCCCCGATACTCCCACCCACCGCACCAATGTCGCCAATGCCATGGGCCTCACCCGCACCGCCCGCACCATCTTCCTCCACCACGCTCTCGCCCTCGGCGATAACGCCAAATCCATCCCCGCCGCCTATAACACAATCCACGATTACCGACTCCGCCACCCCCGCGCTCTCTTCCCCGACGCCGTCCTCACCATCGACCAACTCTATGGCGACGGCCGCGGCGGCTTCATCTGGACCCCCAACAGCACCAAAAATACCTTCGGCGACTGGGCCGTCCGCCCCTCCAATGAATGGGCCTCCGACCTCACCCGCGCCATCGAACGGGAACTCGGCCGCGGCTCCGCCTCCGGCGACTACTTCACGTTCGTCATGGGCCACGAAATGACCCACTCGCTCGATGCCTACGTCCGCTCCCGCCCCAACCAGGACCTCTACCGACGCTGGGGGCTCACACTCTCCACCGCCGCCGGCCCCGACGTCCTCGCCGACGCCTCGGGCTGGTACAACTGGGACCTCACCAAACAACACTTCCAGTCCAAGGGCCTCTGGGACGGAAACAGCTCCACCTGGTCCACCGCTTGGGAGAACTACTGGACCACCGGACCCGGCACCCCCTTCCGCTCCCTCTCCTTCATGCGAGGTAACATCGACTGGTTTCTCAATTCACCCCAGGAATCCCTCGCCACCCAAGCCAACCATTACTGGGCCAACGCCCCCGGCCGCATCATCGGCGCCATCGACCGCTTCAGCCGCGCCACCACCCCCGAACTCCAACCCCTAAAAGCCAATATCAACGAGGTCATCACGTTCATCGACTTCCAGTCCGCCGGCCTCAACCGCATCAACCTCGTCGAAACCAAATCCCTCACCTCCCCCCAACGAGTCCAGTGGATCGACCACTTCGCCGACCTCCAACGCAATGACTCCGGCTATATCACCCGCCTCACGGTTGATAACCGCACCTACACCTTCGATTACAACGACCTAGGGATCGTCACGAATGTGCTGACCTGGAACAACACTCCCCCCGCACTCCAGGCCCAAGCCACAACCAACGGCGTCATACTCCAACTCCATGGCATCCCCGGCCAAACTTACCAGCTCGAATACCAGGACCCACTCACCACCCCCTCCCCCTGGCTCGTCCTCAGTAATATCCCCGCCCTGCCCCAATCCCCCCTCACCCTCACCGACTCCCCCAACTCCTCCCCACGCCTCTACCGCATCCTCACCCTCCCCCAATAAAAAAGGCCCGCCTCACGGCGGACCTCTCTATCCCGATCTCCCATCCCCCATATCCTATCTACGATATCCGATATCCGATCTACGATCTCCCATACCCCATATCCGATCTCCCATATCCCATATCCCATATCCGATATCCGATCTCCCATCTACGATCTCCCATATCCGATCTCCCCTCCACGATCTCCCCTCCTCGATCTCACAACTTCTGCAGATCGTGACCACACCCACACTTGCCCGGCGCACTGGAAACAATCGTGCAGCAACCACCGCCACACCCGCACGCATACAAGCCGGAACCCTTGAGGTCCACCCGACGCAAATCATGCCCGCACCCGCACTTCGTCGAATCGTTCTCATCAATCCCACACTCACAGTCCGGCTTGCACATGCACAAAACCGCCACCGTCCCCTCAATCTTGTGCACATGCCCGGCCTTCAAATCATGACCGCAACCGCACTTCCCAGGAGTCGTCTGCACCACGGAACAACACCCCGAACCACAATCACATACATAAAGTGCCGAACCCGCCTCGGCCTCACATACACCCGCCGATTGCACCGACTTGCACGACACCAGCATGGGAGCCAGCACCAACACCGCCATGACCGCAATCCACTTCGCTGCCTTCATTCTATACGCCTTTCTTTTCTCCTGAGTTCTGGACCAACCCGACACACCATCACACACACAAGGTCGCCGGATAACGAGCCTGCATCCTCCAAATCCCCCCTCACCAAGTCAAGACACACCAGAACCCCACACCCCCCGGCCCCACCAGAGTTTCAGTGCTTCAGGGTTTCGGCACGACCACCGCCAAACCCCCCTCTGGCCCATCGATTCGTGTCCATTGGCGGTCCGAAAAACAGAGGATTCGTGTCCATCGGCGTCCATTCGCAGAGAATCCGCGTCCATTCGCGGTTAAAATGCCCCGCCTCGGTCAGCGTCCCCTCGCGGCCGCAGCTGAATCTCGCTGATCGTCGGCCCCTCACTCGCCTCCAGGATCTCCAACCGAAACCGACGCCCCCTCACCGGATCTATCTCTCGCTCAAACCGCTCCCCCAATCCCTCCCCCTCCATTACCCTCCGCCACGCGCCCCCATCGTCCACCTGTAACTCAAAGCGTTTCACCCGACCCGCATACGCCTCCTGAATCCGCACCCGCCCCACCTCGACTTCCTTCCCCATGTCCCATTCGATCCACGCACTCAAGGTGCCACTATCCGTCGCCCATCGCGTGGCCGGATCCCCATCCAAGGCCTGCCCCGGCCCAAAATCGGTCACATGCCCCTGATACACATTCGATGCCCTCGCCTCTACAATCGGCACCACCGACACCGCAGCAACCCCCATCACGGACGCCTCAAACTCGATCCGCACAACGGTATCGATCGGATCCATCAACACCGGATCCACCTCCAACATCAGCTTCCCATCCCGCTGCTCCACCCCCACCGTTCCTCCACCCAGCAGGACCGCCGACTTCACCCCTACTCCAATGTCTGGCAACTCTACCCGTCCCTGCCCCGACTCCAGCAAATGCACATACGCCACTGATCCCCGACGTGTGCTGGCCAGCGTCCGCGTTGGCTTCCACGGCCCACCCCGCGTCCCATATACACTCTCCCCATACCGACCCAGCCACTCCCCCATCTCAGCCAACCGCTCCACCTGCCGAGGCTCAATCCGCCCGTCCGGCATTGGTCCCACATTAAACAACAGGTTCCCATCCCCCCCCGCACACCGCACCAAGGTCTGCAAACACTCCTCCAATGACTTCATCTCATCCCCCGGCTTCCATGCCCACTGCCGACAAATGGTAATGCACGATTCCCAGGGCCGATCATCCTGATACTGCCCCACCCGCTGCTCCGGCGTATCATGATCCTCCGGCAATCCCGTCCGGTCATTAATCACAATCCCAGGCTGCAACCGCCGAATAATCTCCACCAAACCCGCACCGTCATACTCCTCCGCCCGCTTCCCCAAACCATCAAACCAAAACACATCCAGCCTCCCGTAGTTCGTACACAACTCCGTCACCTGCCGCTTCAAATACTCCAGATACCGGTCATGCCCCTCCTCCGTGAACGCATCCGCGTGATGCCAGTCCGGCTGCGAATAATACACCCCAAACCGCATCCCCGCCTCATGACACGCCTCAGACAACTCCTTCACCACATCCCGACCAAACGGACTCTCCTCACTCGTAATCCGATACTCGCTCGCCCGCGTGTCAAACATGCTGAACCCGTCATGATGCCGACTCGTAAACACCACATACTTCATCCCTGCCGCCCGGGCCACCTCCACCCACGCCCTCGCATCAAAACCCTCCGGATTAAACTCCCGATACAAATGGTCATACACCTCCACCGGAACCTCGCTTCCCCGGGACCCGTAACCCCGACGCTCCCCGCCCCTCGACCACCCAATCTCTGTCCCCTCCAACGACACCGGCCCCCAGTGAATGAACATCCCGAATCGCGCATCCATCCACCACGTCATCCTGCCGCCATCCTCCCCACCCCACGCACCCGCCCCCAGAATCAACAACCACACACCACTCAAAAAGCGCATCAAACCTGTCTTCATAGGCCACCTCATCACACGGAATGCAATTAGTGGCTATAATGCACCAAGACGCTAAACAGCACCAGCATTACTCCCCACTCTACTAAGGGACAGACAATCTATACGTAACCCCCTCAGCACCAACCCCCAACTCTTCGTGCGCTCGCCCCCCCGGCGTCGGACCACCAGCATCATGCCAATCTTGCCGAAACCGGCCACGGAACCCATTCTCACCCCGTTACCATGAACCAGTTACTCCGCCTCCTGCTTCCCTTTGCCTTGCTCCAGTCTGTCGCGATTGCCGGCAATCAAAACCCGGACACCGACTGGTTCTCCCAGGCGGGCTACGGGCTATTCATGCATTGTCTCCCCTCCAACAAGCAGCAGCTGGAACAGCTCAATGATTTCGATGTCGATCGCCTTGCCCGGGAAATTCAGGAATCCGGCGCGCAATACTTCATCATCACCCTTGGCCAAAACTCGGGCTACTTCATCTCGCCAAACACCACTTACGATGAACAGGCCGGCTATTCAGCCGGCGCTCGCTGTTCCACTCGCGACCTCCCCCTCGACCTGTATGCCGCGCTCCAATCTCGCGGCATCCGCCTCCTCCTTTACCTCCCCTGTCAGGCACCCAATCGCGACCCCGCCGCCCAGCGCGCCTTCGGTCTGCCCGAAGGCCCCGCAGACCAGCCGCTCACGCTCGACTTTGCCAGGCGGTGGGCCGCGGTAATACAGGAATGGTCCGACCGTTACGGCGACAAAGTCAGCGGCTGGTGGTTCGATGGAGCCTACAATCACGTCCGGTTTGATGAGTCCGTTGCACAGCTCTACGCCAAAGCCGCCAGGCACGGGAACCCCCATGCAATCGTCAGCTTCAATCCCGGGGTTCGGGTCATCCGTCACACCCAAACGGAAGACTATACCGCCGGCGAACTCAATGAACCGCTCGATCAGCTCCCCTCGTCCCGCTGGCTCGAAGGCTCACAATGGCACGCACTCACTTACCTCGGCTCAAACTGGGGTCAACCAGACACCCGCTATACCCCGACTCAATGGGCAGCATGGATCAACGCTGTGATGCAAACCCAAGGCGTGGTCAGCTTGGACATCGCTCTGGAGTGGGCCCCGGCAGACCGTCCACTGGGATCACTCCAACCTGATCAAATGCAGCAACTCCTCGGTATCCGCAAGTTACTCACGACCCGCTAACCCCAGCTCCTCCCGCGCCATGCCAAACCGCATCTCCCGACGCTCCGCCCTCCGCACCCTTGCGACCAGTTGCCTCCTGCCGGCCATCCACCACACCAAAGCCGCCACACCCACGTTTCCACCCATCCGCACCGTTAGTCGGGGCCCCGCCTTTCATTGGTTCGGCTACTATGACAAACAGGCCTTCGATCCAACCAACCGTTTCGTCCTCTCTAATCAGGTCAACTTCGAACATCGCACCCCCAGCTCCAGTGACTCGATCCGTGTCGGCATGATCGATACCTCGGACAATGACCAATGGATCGAATTGGGAACCAGCCACGCTTGGGGATGGCAACAGGGATGCATGCTGCAATGGATCCCCCAGTCCACTACCGATGTCCTGTGGAATGACCGCGAAAGCAACCGCCACGTGTGCCGCATCCTGAATACTCAAACCCGACAGCTTCGCACCATCCCTCACCCCATCTATACACTCAGTCCTGACGGCACCTGCGCCCTCTCCCTCAATTTCTCCCGCCTCCAGGTTTTCCGCCCGGGCTACGGCTACGTCGGCATCGCGGACCCCCACAGCCTGAATCCCGCCCCGGAAGATGAAGGCATTTACCTCGTCGACCTCCAATCCGGCGAAGCCTCGCTCATCCTCAGCTTGTCCCAGGTCGCCGCCATACCTCACCAAGGCAAAGCTCTCCACAACGTCCATCATTGGTTTAATCACCTGCTCATCAGCCCTGACGGGAAGAGGTTCATCGCCCTCCATCGATGGAGAGAATGGGACGCGAAAGCGAACCGCGCTACCTCAGGATTTACCACCCGCATGATCACCGCCAACCTTGACGGCAGTGACCTCTTCATCCTCGATCCCTCCGGCCACACATCCCACTTCATCTGGCGCGACCCGGAACACATCTGCATGTGGACCCAGCCGGAAGGTCGCAAGGCCGCGTTCTATGTCTTTCGTGATCACACTCGCGAAATCGAAATCGTCGGGGAAGAATCCATGCCCGTGAACGGCCACAACACCTACGTACCGCACACGAACAACGAATGGATCCTCAACGATACCTACCCCCAAGGCGAAGCCCGACTCCAAAAACCCTACCTCTACCACATCCCTTCCAATCACAAAGTCGAACTCGGTCACTTCTATCTGCCCCCGCAATACCAGGGAGAATGGCGCTGCGATACCCATCCCCGCACCAGCCCCGACGGCCAAACAGTGGCCATTGACTCCCCACACACCAACGCAGGCCGACAGCTCCACCTTATCGATATCAGCCAGATCGTCAGAGTGTAAAACCAGCCCGTCGGGGTCGGACCACGAGCTAGCACAAGGCATCCTGCCACCCCCCATCTTTCTGCCCCCTATCTTTGCGCCTACAATTGTTGTGGCCCAAGACCCATAGTGGTCCGACCGCGAGGTATCAGGTCATGTAGGGGAGTTTCCAAGGGGAACGATACTGGGCCTTCACCAGGGCATTAGCCTCCGGATCATCCTTCACCTGCTCGTTTTCATGATCCCAGTGCAGCTTTCGTCCCGTGCGCAGGGCGATGTTTCCCAAGTGCGCCACAGTCGAAACATGATGCCCTGAGACCAGGTTCTGGTTGGGCTGCTTTCTTGAGTTCATACAATCGAGAAAGTTGCGAACATGCGCCGGCCGGGGATCGCCGCTGCCGGGAAACTTCTCGGACCGAAAAGCGTCGCTTTTCTTCTCCCGCAGGATTTCCCAACCGGTGTCGTTCACCATCAGGGTCCCTTCCGTGCCGGTAAACAAGATACTCCAGTCCTTTCCGTAAGGCCCGAGGCCGACGCCCACCTTGTGTTCCCACACCAACGTGTAACTCGGGAACTCATAGACCGTGATCTGCGTATCGGGTGTATCCGTGTTGTCCTTCAGCACGTACTTTCCACCACTGGACATTACGGCCTTCGGCGGTTCCTGCCCCATCCCCATCAGCAGGACGTCGATCAGGTGAACTCCCCAGTCAGTCATCAACCCACCCGCGTAATCCCAAAACCATCGGAAATTAAAGTGGAAACGGTTCGGATTGAACGGCCGCAGTTCGGCCGGCCCAAGCCACATATTGTAATCCACACCCGCAGGCGATTCGGTATCGGGCGGGTTTCCTACCCCGCCCACCCAATCAAGATAGGCCCAGCTCCTCACCATGCCAATCTGACCGAGCTTACCGGACCGGACAAAGTCAACCGCCTGAGCAATGTGCTCACTGCTGCGGCGTTGGGTTCCCATCTGGACCACACGTCTATGCTTCGTACCCGCAGTCACCATGGCCCTCCCCTCAGCAATGCTCTTCGCCAATGGCTTTTCCACATACACATCCTTGCCAGCCTGACAGGCCATCACGGTCGGCAACGCATGCCAATGGTCCGGCGTCGCCACAATCACCGCATCCACATCCTTCCGGTCCAAAACCCGACGAAAGTCCTTCACTGTATCCGGCTTTCCCCCTCGGCGCCTCTCCACCAACTCCACCGCGCCGGCGATTTGTCCATCATCCACATCACAGACCACCGGACACTCCACTTCGGGATTCTGAAAGAAGGTGTCCAAGTCGCCCTTGCCCATGCCGCCACACCCGATCAGTGCCACCCGCACCTTCTCGTTTGCACTTGCGGCGGAAGCCTGCCCCTTGGCCAGGGCCAACCCAAACGGAACGATCACGGCACCCTGTGCCGACCGCGACAAAAACCGACGCCTTGTCATCTCATGCATCACTGGAATCCTTTCGATGGGAACTGGCCGATCTCCATGCCACACCACACCCGACGGAGTCAACTTCCCCCGAAACCAATTCCCCAGAACCGCGTCATGATGCTGACAGGATTCCGTGCAGCTTCCTGAAGCGCATTGACCAAGAGTCCGCTTGACTTGCCGGCGGTCATTCAAGGAGCGTGCCGCGGTCAGCGCAGCACCATCACCCAAGTCGTATCCGATGAGTCTTACTCTTTCCTTCCTCCCTCAAGGCGACGCAATCGTCGTTCGTATCCATGGCCGCATGGACGCCTTCGGCACCTCCACAGCCGAATCGACCCTTGGCAGCACACCATTGGACAACACCAAAAGACTGATCGTGGACTGTGCAGAAATGTCCTACCTCAGCTCGGCCGGAGTGCGCCTGATCATCTCATTACAAAAGCGGCTAAGCGCTTCAAGTCAGGAACTCGCACTATGCAGCCTCCAACCCTTCTGCCACGGCGTCCTCGAAATGAGCGGTCTCACCGGACTCATCCCCATCTACGCTTCTGTCACTGAAGCCCTGGCACCGGCGCAGGACAGTTCCTTCCAACTGGACTCTCCCGTCGGCCGGTTCACCTTCCAACACCTCGACAGCTCTACCGGCACCATCGACATCCTCGGCGACATCGCAAGCATCCTCGATTGCAGTGTCACCGCCGACTCCATCACCGGGAAACCGTTCTTCGAAACGGAATACTCCCTAGGAGCGGGCTCCATGGGCGGCACTCCAGAAGACTATCTCCCTGTCATCGGTGAAGCCATCATGGTCGCCGGCACCCTGGTCTGGCTGCCCACCGATGGACACGATACGCCCGATTACATGATCCCGCGCAAAGCCTCCACCAAGGTCATGCTCCAGACGGCTTTCAACGCCAGCATCCGCGGCGGGTTCAATGACTTCATTCACTTCACGGCGCCCATCGACCAACCCGCCACCATCCGCGACATCTACCGGACTCTCTTCGAAACAGCAAAGCAACGTCACCCCAATGACCTCGGTGTCATCGGCCTCGCCATGCGCGCAGAAATCGCCGATGCCTACGGGGCCGGAATCACCCGCAGCCCCCTGCTCTCCAACCGTCCCTCGAACGGTCTCCCCATCACCGCACCTGAAAACTTTGCCGACTGGTTCGAGTCCGACAAAACCCCACGCAACCAAAACACCACCGCCCTCATCTGTGGTGCCGGTGCCGACCTGACTCGAGACCTGGGCGGCATTGACCAGGACCGGCTCCGACGCATGTTTTACGTCAATCCTGCAAACGCAGGCCAACAGACCGAATCGTTGCACAATCACGCCGTTTTCTTTTCTGACGCACCGGAACGACTGGATCAAAGGGACATGGACATAGAAATGCGCCACGTCGTTGATCACGGGCGCTTTGTCGATATGCGCCATCTCCTCGACCAAACCACCATCCGCAGCGCCATCATCGCGGTCTCCTATATTCAGGAAGTTCGCGAGGACAGGCTGCGTT
This sequence comes from Verrucomicrobiota bacterium, assembly GCA_046047235.1. Classification (GTDB taxonomy): domain Bacteria; phylum Verrucomicrobiota; class Verrucomicrobiia; order Limisphaerales; family JAHDYP01; genus JBMTVN01. The sequence goes on from JBJOII010000020.1 coordinate 15,249, forward strand.
AGACATCGCATGCGCTAGAGTACTGACAGGACACACTCCTGCCTTTACCGTGTACGCATGCACCTGCCGGCTCTTCTCCTCATTTCCTTTCTCTGCCTTGGCACAACAGGCCTGACGCCGCTGGCTCAAGGCCAGAGCGATCCGAAATCCCAGCTCCGCGCGGAACGCTACGCCGTCTTCCAAAATGACGCCGCAGAATGGCAGGCCAAGGCCGATACCGCTCTGGCTGAAGGCCGCCCCTTTACACGTCCTGAAGCTGACGACACTGCCTGGCCGGAGATGCAGCTCCCCACCCAGTGGGAGCAAGCCGGCCTTCCCGGACTGGATGGGCTGGTCTGGTTTCGCAAGACCGTGGAGTTGTCCAGTGCTTGGAACGACCAGCCAGCAGTGCTGAGCCTCGGCCCCATCGACGACGCCGACATCACCTGGGTGAATGGCACCCGGGTCGGCAGCACCACCGGACCGGACCAGCACGATACCCCGCGCGAATACAACCTCCCCGCAGGCCTGCTGCAGCCCGGCACGAATCTCATCACGGTCCTGGTCATGGATTATCGGCGCAACGGCGGTATCCACGGACGCCCCAACCAAATGCTCCTCTCCCTAAACAACCCGGCACAACCCGACATCGTCCCGCTCGCAGGCACGTGGCGCTACCAGGTTGGCGCAGCTCTACCCCCAAAACCAGAACCTCCCGGCAGCGGCGGAAAGGAACAGGACTTCGACGTCAACTACGACGAAGACCTCATCCACCCCTACCAGCTCCCGCCACTCCTCGTTACTGCAGAGGGCAAGCCCGTCACTACCGCCGAAGAATGGATGAACGTCCGGCGCCCCCAGATCCTCTCCCTCTTCAGCCACCTCATCTACGGCTCGGTTCCCCAACCTCCAAGTGCCCTTGAAACCCAATACTCCGTCATCCAGACCGATCCCGTGTTCATGAACGGCAGGGCAACCCGCAAGGACATCTCGATCCGATTCTCCACCATCAACGGTTCCGCCGAGATGCTCGTCCTTGTTTATATTCCAAACCACACCACGGCCCCCGCGCCCGCCTTCATGATCCACAGCTTTGACAACACCCGGTCAGCCGGATTCGACGCGCACCCGACCTATCCGGACGTCCTCCGCAATGGTTGGCCTCTGGGCCGGTTCTTCGAAGCAGGATTCGGCTTCGTGGTGGTCTACCAACAGGACCTCGTGGCGCACAACGAAGTGGAATTCAGAAACAGCATCCACCGACTCTTCTATCGGACCGACCAGAGCTTCCCCAAGGCCAGTGAATGGGGCGTCCTCGGCGCCATGGCCTGGGGAGCGTCCCGCGCGCTGGATTACCTGGAAACCGATGCCGGTCTCGAGGCCGCGCGCATCGCCATCATGGGCCATTCTAAATGCGGCAAGGCAGCCCTCTGGACCGCCGCACAGGACCAGCGCTTCGCCATGGCGGTATCGGCCCAGTCCGGTTGCGCCGGCGCAGCTCTTTGGCGGCGCAAGTCTGGTGAGACACTCGACAAAATGGTCACGCGATTCCCCTATTGGCTCTGCCGCAACGCCTGGAAATTCGTCGGCCAGGAGGATGACCTGCCGGTTGACCAGCACATGCTGCTCGCCTGTATCGCCCCCCGTCCGGTCTACGTCCACAGCGCCAACGGCGACACCTGGGCAGACCCGCGCGGAGAGTATCTCTCTGCCTACCACGCCTCCGAGGTGTACACGCTCCTGGGAAAGAAAGGGCTCACTTCCCCTGAATCGCCGGAACCCGGCCAACCCATCATGGAATCCGACGTCGGCTACCATACCCGGGAAGGAGGCCACTCCATCAACGGCTACGATTGGGAACGCTTTATCGAATTTGGAAAGCATCACTTGAAATAAACACAGCCCCCCACAGGAGAATCTCATGAGGACTTCAATCACAGTCATCCGCAGGTTCCTTTTTCTCGGCTGCCTCTCCTTGGTCCCCGGCCAGCTCATGGCCACCGCCGTGGACCATCCGATCAAAGTCTCCGTCAACCCGAACAAGACCCACCAAACCATCGATGGCTTCGGAGCATCGGACGCCTGGCGCTGCCAGTTTGTTGGCCGCAACTGGCCGCTTGCCAAACGGGAGCAAATCGCCGACCTCCTGTTCAGCCAAGCCACAAACCAGACCGGCCAACCCCTGGGCATCGGCCTCTCGCTCTGGCGCTTTAACCTGGGTGCCGGCACCACGGAACAGGGAAACGCATCGGGTATCCAAAACCCGTGGCGCCGCGCCGAATGCTTCCAGAATCCAGAAGGTTCTTATGATTGGTCGAAACTCCAAGGCCAACGCTGGTTCCTCAATGCCGCCCGCAAACGCGGCACCGAACGCTTCCTCGCCTTCGTCAACGCACCCCCCATTCACCTCAGCAATAACGGCAAAGGCTACGCGACCAAGGGTGATCTCCACCTCAATGTCAGCCCCGGAAAACTACGGGACTACGCGCGTTACCTTGTCGATGTCATGGAACATTTCTCCAAGGCCGGCACTCCATTCGACTACCTCAGCCCGGTCAACGAGCCCCAATGGGAATGGGACGGCACCAGCCAGGAAGGCTCCCCCGCCCTCAATGAGGAAATCTACGCGCTCGTGCGGTATCTCTCTCACGACCTCTTCGATCGCCAGCTCACAACTCACATCGTCATCGGCGAGGCAGGCACCATTGGACACGCCGCTATCGCCATGGATTCGGTCGGCATGACCAGCGACGGACGCGATAACCAGGCCCAGTTCTTCTTCTCCCCCGAATCCCCCTTCAAGATCTGGTGCCTCCCCAATGTCGAAAACACGATCTCCGCTCACAGTTATCATTCAGTCTGGCCAATCGACAAGCAGGTCACCTACCGCCAGCAGGTGTACGCAGCACTACAAGCCGCAAATCCCGACCTCGGTTACTGGATGAGTGAATATTGCATCCTCCAGCGCAACGATGAAATCCGCAGCGGCGGCCGGCGCGATCTCGGCATGAATACCGCACTCTACGTGGCCCGCATCATCCACCACGACCTGACACTGACCAACGCCCGCTCCTGGCAATGGTGGACCGCCATCACCCAATGCGACTTCAAGGACGGCCTCGTCTATCTTGACGACGGTTCCCGTGGCGACAACGGACGCATGGGCCCGGAAACCGGAAGCCTGCGGCACGACGGCGTGGTGCGTGAAAGCAAGCTCCTTTGGGCCCTCGGCAATTACTCCCGCTTCATCCGGCCGGGTGCTGTTCGCGTCAGCTGCCAGATCGAACCCGGACAGTCCGCCACAGACGGAGTGCTTGCCTCCGCTTACCGCACCCCACAGGACCAAACGGTGGTGGTCCTGACCAACCTCTCCCCAGAAGAGCAGGTCTGCGACCTCGGCTACGCCGCAAACGCCACGGTCTATACAACCGACCAAAGGCACAACCTCTCTCCCAGCCATCAAAGCTCGGACAGCATCCTCCTGCCGCCCCGCTCAGTGGCAACTGTCTGCCCGGAGTGACCCGGAAAAGCCCACCCGGCTCTGCATTTCTCACCCGGGCGCTAACCCGCCAGGACCTCTGGCATCTCGTGCTGCACAACGCTGCGGCCCCCCGGCTCATACACTTTCCGTATCCCACTCCAAAGCCGGAGAAGAATTAAGGGGTTTTCGGTTCACTCTACTTCTGCTTTCAGGGAAGCTCCCGCCCCGCGACAAGCCTGAGCCGGACTGGTTGAAAAGAACGCAAAAACCATGCAACAACTGAGCGCTTTCACCTCTTGGATGAATGGGATCGTTTGGGGCCCACCCATGCTGGTCCTGATCCTCGGCACCGGAATCTTCCTCACAATCGGCCTCAGGTTCATGCCCATCCGCAAGCTCGGAACAGGCTTCCGGCTGCTCTGGTCAGGCCGCCAGGCTAACAGCAAAGAGGCTGGGGAAATCACCCCCTTCAATGCCCTGATGACGGCACTCTCAGCAACCATCGGCACCGGAAACATCGGCGGCGTCGCCGTAGCCATCGTCATCGGCGGCCCCGGTGCAATGTTCTGGATGTGGATGACCGCACTCGTCGGTTTGGCCACCAAATACGCGGAAGCGGTGGCCGCAGTGAAATACCGTGAACGAGACGCCTTGGGTCATCATGTGGGCGGTCCGATGTATTACATCAAGAACGGTCTCGCGCCGCGATACGGCCGGTTTGCCAACGTCCTGGCTGCCTCCTTCGCCTTCTTCGGGGCCATCGCTGGCTTCGGCATCGGCAACGGCACTCAGTCAAATGCCGTGGCCGGCGTCATGGCTGAATCCTTTTCCATCCCACCGTTCGCCAGCGGCCTCGTCATGACGGTGATGGTGGGAGCAGTCATACTCGGCGGGATCAAGCGGATCGCCAACGTGGCCGGCGTCCTGGTCCCGTTCATGGCCATCAGCTATGTAGCCGCAGGCCTCTTCGCTCTAACACTCAACATCAGCGCAGTGCCCGCCGCCCTCCTCCTCATTCTCAAGTCTGCCTTCGCTCCAGCCGCCGTCGGCGGCGGCGCAGTCGGCTATGGTCTCATGATGGCTATCCGACAGGGAGTAGCCAGAGGCATCTTCTCCAACGAAGCCGGCCTGGGCAGTGCCCCCATCGCCCATGCAGCCGCCCAAACCAATGATCCCGTCCGACAAGGCCTCATCGGCATGCTGGGCACTTTCATCGATACCATCATCATCTGCTCCATCACCGGTCTCGTGATCATCACTTCCGGTGTATTGGAAGGGTCCGAACTGAAGGGCGCGCCACTGACACAAGCAGCCTTCGACCTGGCCCTACCCGGCCTCGGAGGCCCCATGGTCGCCGTGGCCCTCGCCGTATTCGCCTTTACGACAATCCTCGGCTGGTCAGTCTACGGTGAACGCTGTGTTGAATACATTTTCGGGATCAAGGCGATTGTTCCATTCCGCATAGCGTGGGTCGTCGCGGTCCTCGCCGGCACCCTGGTCAAGCTCGACTACATGTGGCTGCTGGCCGACACGCTGAACGCAATGATGGCCCTGCCCAACCTGATCGCCCTTGTCCTTCTCAGCCCGTTCATTTTCAAGGTGACGCGAGATTACTTCGCTGCCGGCAAATAGTCCTGTCGCCTCCCCCGGCACCCGCGGTCTGCAAATGCAGCCGCCACATCCCGCCAAACCACGGGTGACCCGGACCCGCAACTCCAGCCGCTGAAATCTGGATTTGCCCATACAGGACAGTCTGTCAGATTCATGCACCGTATCGACCCATGAAGCCTTTCTTCCCGATTCTCTCCTTCCTGCACCAAGTCCTGATCCTGGCCCTGCTCACGCTTTTGTGCCCCACCCAAGGCCTCTGTGCAGCCAACTCGCCTTCTCCAGTCATGGCATCACCGAACCCGGCATGGACGCCACACCTCCTCCCCGGCCATACCAACCGCATCTTTACGCTCTATGGTGCACCCTCGGATCTCGAAGCCTGCCAACGGCTCATCGCCACCATGAAATCCAAGGGGCTCGGCAATGGCTTCGACCCAGGTCCCACCACGGTGGCTGCCAACTCCGCACTCTACCAATACTTCTCCCAGATCCACTGGCCCGTCGTGGGCTACCCCCCCTACGGCGGCGAGTTCCAAGTCAAATACGGACGTTCCCAGCTCACGGATGCCGATGAAGCCGCCCTGCAGTTCATGGACCAAACGGACACTTTCCTCGCCATACAGCTCGGCGAATGGGGCTACTATTTCCACAATCTCTCCACCGATGAACAATGGCATCGCAATGTGTTCGGGAAGGACTTCGAAACCTACCGGCACTTCGTGAAACCATCCGGCCTCAAAGGGTACGACACCACCCCCACCACCCGCCGGGAATGTTACGAAATCGTTCGTGACTACTTCCTCACCCGCCACCGCGCCATGCGTGGACGCACGCTCAGTGTAACCGGACACTCCCACTACGAAGCCTACGTCGGCGAATGGGGCAGCCGGGGCATCGGCCTCGAGCTCGGTGAGAACATCGGCTTCACCCAATCCAAGATCGCCTTTGCCCGCGGTGCCTCGCGCCAGTGGCAAATCCCCTTCTCCATCCAAGTCAGCCCATGGTTCCACGGCTCCTGCACCACCGAAGGCCCACTCCGCATCGTGGAAGAACGCTACGCCCGCGGACTGGACGCCGGCCACTCCCTCAGCTTTTACCAGCGTCTCTGGCTCCATAGCTGGTTCGCCGGCGCCGCCATGGTCACCCCCGAAAACAGTATCTCGATCTTCTTCACGCAGCAGGACCCGGACTGGACACTCTCGGAACACGGCCTCGCCGCAGCCGAAACCTTCCATACCATCCAGACTCACGATCCCGGCACCCCCTACACGCCCGTGGCCATCGTCCTCGACCAATACAACGGCTACAACGCCTATCAGGGCCGTCCCTGGGGAATTCTTGAAAATACCCCCGGCGATCTCGAAACCCGTGATCTGTTCCAACAACAACTCTTCCCCGGATCAGATCACATCCATACCCGGCCGGACCCGGCCAACCCGGAGGCATCCTACCTGCGCGCAACCCCCTGCGGCGAAATGTTCGATGTCATCCTCTCCAACGCCCGCGAAGATCTCCTGGCCTCCTACCCTGTCCTGTTGCTCGTCGGCGATCACGAGTTCGAACCCCAGTTCGTCAGCCACCTCTTCCATGCCTTGCGCTCCGGCAGCCGCCTGCTCCTCCCCTCCCGCCACGCCGCACAACTCGGCCCCGACCTGGAGCGACTCCAAGGCACCGGCAAAGTCGAAATCCTCGAGTCCTGGACCAACCCGGACACCAGACGTCCTGCGGCAATCTCAAATTCCCGGCTCTTCGCTCTGCGTGATGAACTCCTCCCGGTAACAGTCAGTGGTGACCCCGTCCAATATGCCATCAACCGCACGGACACCAGCTGGATCGTCGAACTCATCAACAACAACGGGGTGATCAAGAAACCCACCGAACCCGCAATCATCGACGCCTCCCACGTGGCCTCGGTCCGAATCCATCCCCAGTTCCCCGTCGCCTCCGCCCATCGGCTCCGTGCCGGAACCCCACTCCCTGCCACACCAAACATCGACATCTCCATTCCACCCGGGGAAACCCGCTTTGTCGTGCTCACCAAACCCGGCGCAGCCCATACCGATACCGAAGCCGGCTTCAACCCCATCTTTAATGGCCGCAACCTCGATGGCTGGTCCGGATCAGGCTACTCCGTTGAAGACAGCACTCTGGTCAGCAACGGCGAACACGGCGCCAACCTCCTGTATACCCGGCAGGAGTTCGCCAACTTCATCCTGCGATTCGATTTCAAGCTCTCCCCCGGAGCCAACAGCGGGCTGAATATTCGTACGGACGGCCCGACCTGGAACGAGATACAGATCCTCGAACATACCCACCCGCTCTTCGCCAACATCCTGCCCTACCAGGCCCACGGCTCGCTCTACGGCCTGGTCCCCGCCACCCGCGGCTACCTCCGCCCCGTCGGTGAATGGAACTCCCAGGAAGTCCTCGCCAACGGAACCCACCTGCGAGTCACGCTCAACGGTCACGTGATCATGGAAACGGACCTGGCCACGCTAAACCTCAATGAAGGCCTCGACCACGGTGCCCACCCCGGCTTGCGCCGCCCCAGCGGTTACATCGGCTTCCTCGGCCATCTCAACGCCGAGGAAAAACCCGGCCCCATCTGGTTCCGTAACCTGCGCGTGAAAACACTGCCCTGAACTCCAACCCGCCATGTTGCTCCCCAATACTCCAGCGAGAACCTGCCTGTCCATCCTCTCAGGCCTCCTCATCCACCTCCAAACGTGCGCTGCACCCTTGGACCCACTGGACGCCTGCAATGTTGTCTGGACCACTCCCAGCAGTGACCACAACGGGTCCATGCCCATCGGCAACGGCGACCTCGGCGCCAATGTCTGGATGAACCCCCGGGGCACCCTCACGCTGCTCCTGAGCAAAACCGACGCCTGGAGCGAAAACGCCCGTCTCCTCAAACTCGGACGGGTGAGGCTGAGCCTCTCCCCCAATCCTTTCGACTCCTCCACCACCTTTCTCCAAACCCTGGATCTCCGGAGGGGCGAGATCACCTTCAAGACAGGCACCAACCCAAACCAGACCACGATCCGGATCTGGATCGACGCCCACCACCCCGTGGTTCATGTGGAATCCGATTCCCCCACGCCGTTGCAACTCCACGCCGAACTCGACCTCTGGCGCAACAACACACGCACGCTCAGCGGCGAAGAACTCAACAGTGCCTACGGACTCCACGGTGCACCATTCGAAGTCCGGGTCCACCCCGACACCCTCGTCCAGGACACCACGAACGCCCTCACCTGGTATCATCGCAACAACTCCTCCATCTACGAAAACAACCTGCGCCACCAAGGCCTCGAAGGTTTTCTTCCCCAGTCAACCGACCCCCTGCTCAACCTCACTTTCGGTGCCTCAATCCAAGGAACTGGGCTCACCAAAACAACTCCCACCCGGCTCGAGTCCGAAGCGCCTTCCACCCGTTCCCACCTCACCATCACAGCCCTCACCTCGCAAACCGACTCCGCCGATTCCTGGCTCCAGCAACTCGCACAGCAACAACAAGCCATCCAGTCAATGGACCTCGAGTCCGCCCGTTCCCAACACCAGGCCTGGTGGAACAACTTCTGGAACCGCAGCTGGATACGCCTCAGTCAAACACCCGATGCAGCCCACACCACGCAGGTCTACACGCTCCAGCGCTGGATCACCGCCTGCGCCGGTCGCGGCCGCTACCCCATCAAGTTCAATGGCTCAATCTTCACGGTCGATGGCAAAGGCTTTGACGCTGACTACCGCGCGTGGGGCGGTCCCTACTGGTGGCAAAACACCCGTCTTCCCTACTGGCCACTGCTGGCCTCCGGGGATCACGACCTCATGCAGCCGCTCTTTCAAATGTACCAGGACACTCTCCCGCTCGCCGAATACCGCACCCAAACCTGGTTCGGACACCAGGGTGCCTTCATCGGCGAAACCATCTATTTCTGGGGGATGTACAATAACAACAACTACGGATGGGAACGACCTGACGGCCTGCCAGTCAATCAACTCACCAACCCTTACATTCACCGGGAATACACCGCCTCACTCGAGCTGCTCGCCATGATGCTGGACTACCACGCCTACACGGAGGACCCACTCTTCCTGCGCGATCAACTCCTTCCGCTCAGTGACTCCCTCCTCACGTTCTGGGACCTTCACTACCCAACCCATGCCACGGGACACATGCACATCTACCCCGCCCAGGCCCTCGAAACGCTTCAGGACGCAGAAAACCCCACCCCCGATGTCGCAGGCCTCCGCTGGGTGCTCAATAAACTGATGAAGCTGCCACCAGCATCAACCTCACCCACACAGCGCAAGCTCTGGTCCCGACTCCTCGAGAAAACACCCCCAATCCCCATGGGAGGTAACTCCGACGCACGAGTCATCCTCGGCGCCGAAACCATCCACGGCGGCCGCGGCAACTCTGAGAATCCCGAGCTCTATGCCGTCTTCCCCTTCCGGCTCTTCGGCATCAACAAGCCCAACCTCGACATCGGCCGGCGCACCTTCGAACAGCGAACGGTCAAAGGAAACAACGGATGGCGACAGGACGATACCCAGGCCGCCTTCCTCGGCCTCACGGACATCGCCGCCGAATACGTGCGCACCCGCGCAAAAACCAAACATGCCGAAAGCCGCTTCCCCGCCTTCTGGGGACCCAACTTCGACTGGATCCCGGACCAGGACCACGGCGGCAATCTCATGATGACCCTGCAAACCATGCTCCTCCAAACCGAGGACAACCAAATCCTCCTGTTCCCTGCCTGGCCCGCCCAATGGGACGTCGTCTTTAAACTGCATGCCCCCCGCAATACCACGGTGGAAGCAACGCTGCGCAACGGGCAAATCACCCGGCTCGAGGTCACCCCTGCCAGTCGTCTGCGCGAGGTCCTGCTCCCCCCCGGTTCCAGCCTGTCCCTGCCCGGCCAAACCCGGAGACCGCATGCCAACGAGGCGAAGGGAAATTAAACCCGAAAGCTCCAAGGGGCCCGGGCAGCCTTGCGCCGCAACCGGTTGGCCTCCTCATCCCCCACAAACTCCTCTTTCACCGGATCAAAGGTCACTTTCCGCCCCAGATACCACGCCATGTGCGCGGCAAAACAGGCGATGTGCGACCGACGCATAATCCGCTGGTTGCACACCGGCAAACCCCGCGACTTCACGCAATCAAAGAAGTTGCGGCCATGCCCCGCCGCACTCAAGCCGGTACCCGCATACTGACGCCCCAGCCTACCCTTCAGGTTGTCCGAGAAGACCAGCTCCATCGTGTCCCCGGTCTCCACCCAGCCCTCGTCACCAATAAACCGCACCGGACACGTGCCCGTCGAAGTCCGATACTGCGGATCCCGATTCCCAAACGGATCCGGCAGAAAATCACAGACCAATTTCACTCCGTTCGCATAGCGGCCAACTATCGAAGTCTCGTTCGCCTCAAACTCAACCGGCGTCGTGTCGTCCGCACTGTTCGCCCACTGGCACAAATCCAGGGTGTGCGCCCCCCAGTCCAGGAAGTTGCCCGCCGCTTCAAAGTCGGCATGCCCCCGCCATCCACCCTCCACATAACGCCGGTTATACGGACGCCACGGCGCCGGCCCCAACCACATGTCCCAATCACACTCCTCCTTCGAAGGCTCAGGCTCAGCCGGCAACCACTCCGCTCCACGATTCGGAATGTACACGGAAGCATGCATCGTATGCAGACGCCCCAGCTTGCCGCTCTGCGCCAGCTGAACCGCATACTGAAAATTGGAAATACTCCTCCGCTGTGTCCCCGCCTGAAATACCCGGCCATACCGCTCAATCCCATCCGACAACGCCTGCACCTCCCCCATGTTCATGCCGCAGGGCTTCTCGCTGTAAACATCTTTCCCCGCCCGCGCCGCCAGCAACGAAGCCAGCGCATGCCAACGATCCCCCGTCGCAATCAAAACCGCATCAATGTCCTGCCTCCCCAATAACTCCCGAAAATCCCCATACACCGCACAATCCCGATTCCCATAGTGCTCGTCCACCTTCTGCTTCACCTGCTCCCGCCTCGACCGCTGCACCTCCGCCACCGCCACAAACTGCACGTCCTTCTCCGGCAACATCACGCTCAAGTCATACTGACCCCGCGGCCCCAAACCGCACTCGGCGCCACCTCACCCCCCAACCCCAATACCCTCGAGGATACCAACATGGGAAATGCCAATGCGCCACCCGCCATGGTGCGCCCAAGAAATCGTCGGCGTGAAAGAGTATTCATGTGTCGCTGGGAAGTGGTTGAACCTGGCCAAAATGACAACCCCACCCTCATCGCGCAAGCCGCCATTCTGGTCTCACCAGGGTAATCTCCTGACACACTGGATGTTACGCAAAAAAACACCTCGTTTTTGGCCCTTACAGCCGCTTTTTGCCCCCCAAATAATGTCTGCAAGACTGCATCGCCTCAAACCAATGCAAACCACCTCTTCGAGTGCATTTCCAGGGCCAAAAAAATGCCGGGAATGACGGATATCGTGGACATCAACCCAGTCAACAGCTTCGGAATGAACCACTTCCTCTGGTGATACCACAGTGAAGCCCCTGCTTCGCATCGACCAGAAGCGCGGCGCACGGGAGGCAGCCAGCCTCCATTTTCAAGCATCATCAGCCCCTGAGGACGTATGCACTCCCTTCAACAGTCCTGCCTCTCCCGCCAGCCACAAAAGAAACCTGCCCACGGGACTCAATTGCTCTCTGACCTCGATCACCTTGCGGGCCATGGCCACGTCGTCCGTGATCAAGCCATCCACCCCGCGACTGATCATGACCGACATCTGGACCGGATCGTTGACCGTCCAGGCGTAAACCTTGAGCCCCCGTGCGTGGGCCCGTGCAATGAGGGAACGCGTCGATGCCTTGGCCGTCAGTGCCAAGAAATCAACCTCTAGCCTGGTGACATCTCCAACGGCCACGGCATTGAGAAGCCCGCGTGTCCAGCCGGGACGCAGCAACCCAGCCTTCTGAATCCCCTCATACTTGAGCGACATCAGCACCACGTTGGTCGCCATGTTCGCTGCCTCAACCAGGCGTATGACACGTTCTTCCAGCTGCCGTTGCCGACCATAGTACTTGAGCTCGATAAACAAACCCGCTCTCCCTCTCGCAAGGAGCAGCACTTCCTCCAGTGTCGGCACCCGCTCCCCCGAGAACGAAGGGTCGAAGTAGGAACCGATATCAATCTGCTCAAGCTCACGCATTGAAGCCTCGGCAACCTCCAGGGGGGCCCCGCCCACCCGCATGAGATCGCGATCGTGAATCACCACGATTTGGCCAGCACTATCCTCCTGCACATCCAGCTCCAACCAGTCGGCCCCATCATCCAGACCCTGCCTGAATGCAGCCATGGTGTTTTCGGGAGCTACCGCCGCCCCTCCCCGGTGGGCAATGATGATCGTGTCGTCCTCGGGGTCCTGATAGCGGAGCAACGAGTAGCCGCCTAGGAGGATCAAGAGGACAATCGCGAAGGCAGACCAAAGCGCAGACTTACCCGGCATGCGGGGAGGGGCTTGTCGACCAACCTCGATGGCCTCCAAATCCAGTTTCCCACCACACCGCAGCGACTTGTAGAATTCCACCACGCACACCGGCAGAAAGATGGTAATCAACACTGATACCGCGAGATTCCCCATCCCAGCGAAAGTCAACAACCCCACGAGGGTGAGCAGCAGATCGAATCCGCCAGCATCCGCGTGCGGGATCAGGAGGTTCCCCATCAGGGCTATAACCACACCAAGCAGCGCAAACAACAGCACGCATCCAACCAGATAAACCAGCAGTGCAAGCAGGACACTCCATCGATGACCTCCCACAATATGGAGGCTCATGGAAAGGGCCTTCCGTCCCCCAACCCCCTCAAACAAGACCAGCGGCAGAACCAGAATCCAGCCCGCCAGCTGCCACAGAACCCGTGCAAGCCCGATGAAACCCAGCAGCCCGGAAGCCCCGGTAACGACCAGAAATACCGGCGGTTTCCGGTCAAGGTAGTAGTTGATGTCGTGCTCCTGCAGAAACACAACATAGAGGACACCAATGATGGCCAGCGGAGGAGCAGCGATCCATAACAACCTCATCACAGCGTGCCCTGCCGTAGCCAAGAGGTCCCGGGCATGCCGCAGCGCATAAAGGCAAGCATCCAGCCAGGTCACGCGGCTACCCGAGACCTCCCCATAAGCCACGACCATCAACTGGCCGGACTCAATGAACAGGATGGCAAGCACCACCGACGCAACCACAAGAAAGGCCAGGATACCCGTCGGATGCAGGAGGAAAACCGCAATGGCTTCATCGGTCAAAACCCCCTCGCTTGTCGTCATCAGGAATACCTGAAGCAACAGACCCACCAGCGGGGTCAGGAACGTCACCGCCACCGCCCTCGCCATCAGGTCAGTCACTGCCAACTGCAACCACGCCCTGCGGATCACCCCCAGTGCACCCCCTGCCAGCATGGATACGGTCTTGACCATGGGACGGATTCGGAATTAGGGACGCCCAATGCAATACAGGTGCTCAAACCCGCGGATGAAGATCTGCCCACCGCTGATCGCGGGAGAGGCATAAGCCTTCTCCCCCAAGTCGTTCTTCGCCACCAGCTCATACTCAGCCGCAGCACGCACCACGTGCGTCTCCCCATTATCATTCAGGAAATACAAAAGCCCGTCCGCATACACCGGCGATGCGTGATGCAGCCCCATGGATTGCTTCCACAACACTTCACCCGTGGCGGCCTCGTAACAGTAGGCCGATGTCCCCACAAACGAGGACGTGAAAAACCAGTCGCCCACCGCAATGGGGGACGGCACATACGGGGCCCCCTCGCTCGTGGACCAAACCACCTTGGTCTCCGTCACATCACCCGAACCATCCGGCCGAATGGCATATAAAATTTTCTTCGGCCAGCTCGTGCAGCTCAGGAGCAAACCGCTCTTCTCATGAAAGACCGGACTAATCACGGAATCGTTCGACAACCCTCCAATACTCCAAATCACACTGCCATCAGCAGGATCATAGCTGGTCACCCCGTGGTTACCCGGAACAACCAGCTGGTCCCGCCCCGCCATCCGCCGCACCAAAGGAGGACTGTAACTCTGGCTCGCAAGCTCGGCATCACCCGCGGTCTTCCAAAGGACTTCCCCGTCCGCACGGTTCATTGCCGCCACAAAGTTCTCCCCCTTGCTGTATCCGGACATGAACAACCGATCTCCCATCGCGACGGGCGAATGACTAAAACCCCACTGGCTCTTGAAGGTTCCCGGACGGGTCTCCCAAAGCGGCTTGCCATCAAAGTCAAAGGCCGCCACCAACACCTCCTCGCCATCGAGGAAGGTCACGCACACCGACTCGCCATCGGTGTGAGGCGTCGCCGATGCATAGCTGTTCTCCCGATTCTTCCCCTCCAACGCAGACTTCACCACAACACGCTCCCAGAGCAGCGCCCCATCCTTGCGATCAAAGCAGAGCAACAACCGCTCCTCTGTCTCGTCGAGGCAGGACGTCAAAAACACCCGGTCGCCCCAAACCACCGGCGAAGAATGCCCACTACCCGGCACCGCTGCTTTCCAGGCAACCCCCTCCGTGGCGCTCCATCGCGTGGGCAGACCGGTCTCCAGGCTCGTACCGTCTCCCCGCGGCCCCCGCCAACCGGGCCAATCCTCAGCCTGCACCAAACCCAACATCCCGATCAGCCCGACCGCAATAGCCAGCACTCGAGTCACACCACACCCACTCCTGAAACGGATCAGCATGGCAGGGACCCTGACAGCCCACCACCCCTCAGGCAAGCCGACATCCCCCCACTCGCGTCACCCTGCCAACGCAAAGAACTCAACCGCTCTCTACTTCCATTCGGCACACCCCCTCGGTAGTGTCCCTTGTCAATGATTCCACCAAGAGCACAGTCGCCCAGCCTGACGCAACGAATCACCTTCCTCCTGCTCCTGCTTTCCACTTCAACCCTCTTGGCAGAGCCGCTGCACATCATCGAAAAGGGAGAACCCCGGCTGGCTATTCACCTGGCAACCCAACCCACCCCCTCGGCAGCCCTGGCCGCCCGTGAACTCCAACACGGCATCGAACTAATCACGGGATGCCAGCTCGAAATGGTCCATCACCCGGATCTCCACGGCGTACGACTGGCCCTGCCTTCCACCACCTTCGAGAAATCTCACTGGACCCGGTCCGCAGACTCTCTGGGCCTGCAAAGATACGAACACGCCATCCTGTTCGAAGGCGGCGGCGTCACTTTGCTCGGGCATGATGCAGAAGACTCTACCGGAGCCGAAATCGACTACCTCAAGGCCACCACAGAATCACAAACCGGCGAGATGATCCGCTTACCCGGCATGTTCGATGACCAGGGCACGCTCCGCGCCACCTACGATTTCATCGAACGCTTCTGCAACCTGCGTTTCTACGGCCCGGCTCCGGTCTCCGTCGACTGGCAACCCACCACCTCCCTGACAATCGAAGCCCGCGACCTCCGGCGCACCCCGTCCATCCCCCACATCTCTGGCAGCCTGACCTGGCGCTGGCCCATCATGGACGCCCAATACGGCAAGCCAACCGAAGAAGCACTCCGCCTGTTCGAACGTCGCATGCGACTGGGCGGCATCCCCTGGTACACCAACCATACGCTGCACCATTACCCCCAGCGGTTCCCGCAAAGCGAACACCCCGAGTTCTACGCCAGCGAAGGCAATGGACGGCTCTGCTACTCCTCTCAGACACTCGCCCAACAGGTCGCCCAAGACGCACGCGATTATCTCGACGGCAAACCCGTCCCTAATCTCGATCTCCCACGCGGCAGCGACTACTTCCCGGTGGTCCCCGAGGACGCAGCCCGGTTTTGCCAATGTGATGAGTGTCGCAAATGGCTGGACCCTCACACCAATGACGTCCCACGAACCCCCGGCGGACAAACGATCTTCAACGACGGACGCGCCTCCTCCCTGTGGTTCCAGTTCATCAACCGCATCGCGGCAGAACTCACAAAGACCCACCCCGACAAGTTCATCAGCACGCTCGCCTACGAAACTTACTTCTGGTACCCGACGGAATTCCGCCTCGCCCCCAACGTCGCCATCGCTCCCTGCATGCAAGTGCGCAACTACTGGCACATGGCCTCCTACGTGAATGAGCTGGGCCACTACTCCCGCTGGGTCTCCGACGAACGCCCCGTGTTTCTCTGGAACTACTACTGCTTCCCGGAGGAACCGGCCGTGATCCGGAATTGGCACTGCTTCCCCGGCTTCTCTGCCCACGCCCTGGGCAAACTCGCCAAACGCTACGCCCACGACGGCGTGCTCGGCACGTTCTTTTGCGGTATCGGCGAGCAGGTGGATTTTTATCTTACCGCCAAGCTCTATGACGACGCATCCCAGGAGGTGGACCAACTGCTCGAAGAGTTCTTCAACCGCTACTTCGGCAAGGCAGGAAAACCCATGCTGCAGTTCTACACGCTGATCGAGTCCACCTACACCAACCCCGCCAACTGGAACCAGAACGGCGGACACCACCAAACGGAACAGGTCGCCTGGGAACAACTCGGCACCGAAGAGCTCATGCAAGCACTGGGCAACCTGATCGAGCAGGCCCAAAACACCAGCCTCAACGCCCGCCATCGACAACGGCTCGACCACTGGACCGCAGGCGTGTGGAACTACATGGTCGAGGGACGCAAGACCTACCTCAGCCAACACTCCAAGGAACCATAATCACCCCCCAACCCAGCCCTATGCCAACTCCCCGCTCCCAGCGCCTTAGCCGCGCACTGCTCTTCCTGACCGCCTGCACCTGCTCCATAACCGTCCAGGCTCAACGCCCACCCCAACCCCCAATCTCCAACACCATCTACACACCCCAGGAACTCGGCTATGAGCTGGTGTGGGAAGACAACTTCGACGGCACCTCGCTCGATACAAATAAATGGGACGTGAGAGGCATCGGCCCTCGCAACCTCGGCTATGTCTCCCCCGAGGCCGTCACGGTGGAAAACGGCACGCTCAAGCTCTGGGCGAAAAAGCAGGACGGACGCATCCTCCTCGGCGCCGTAGGAACCCAAAACCATTTCATGGCCCGCTACGGCTTCTACGAGTGCCGCGCCCAGGTCCAGGCATCCCCCGGCGTCTGGGCCGCCTTTTGGATCCAATCCACCGATATCGCCAAAGGCGAAGACCCCGCCATCTACGGCGCCGAAATCGATATCATGGAATGCTTCCGCAAACTTGGAACCGACATCATCTCCCATAATGTCCACTGGGCTTACGGCCCCAACCAACAATCCACCCGCGGGATGCAAAGCTACCTGCCGGGCGTAGGCCAAGGCTTCCATACGTTCGCACTCGAATGGACCCCCGAAAAATACGTGTTCTTCATCGATGGCCTCGCCTTCTACGAAGTCCGCCGCGGCATCTCCCAAATCGAGGAATACCTCATCCTCAGTATGGAAATCCCCGCCAACAAAAACGAAATCGCCAAGACCATCTTCCCCGACGTCTTCGTCGTCGATTACGTCAAGGTCTACCAAAAACCAGAATGATATCGTCGTCGGACCACGACAACCTGCTCCAGACGAGTAGCTTGACCCTGCTTTACCCCCCAAAAAGGGGCCTATAGGCCGCTTTTTGGCCGCGTTTTCCGTCCCATACCCTCTGCAGGATCACCGATCCGTAAGGAGCTCTTTTTAGGGCCAAAAAGCGCTCCATAACCCCAAAAACGCCCCATAAATATGGGCAACACACTGGTATCCAACACGATGTCGTGGTCCGACGACGATGGGAACGATGGGTGCAGCTTTGGAGCGCGTTAGACATCCCCCGGCACACAGTTCCCTATCGATAGCTCTTCGGTCCAAAAAGGAACTGCACAGCCCCGAACAGCCTCTCCGAAGAACAGCTGCCATCCCGGAGCCCAAGATACCGCGGTCGAACGACGCCAGGGCCGGACTCTAGATACGTATACCTACGCGGTAGGCCCGAGAGGTCAAAGCGTAGTTGAACGCTTCATCCACCTGCTCCAGCGAGAAACGGTCATCGACGAGCTGCTCGAAGGGGAACTTCCGGAAGTGTTTCTCAATGAATTCTACCCCGGCCACCAAGTCGCTTTGGTTGTAGTTGTGCAACCCCTTGATTGTGTGCAGCCGGCGAACAACCTGTTCGGCGCTCAGGGTGATAGGTCTCTGGGGATAAGTGGCGCCAACCAAGACCAGAGCACCGCCAATCCCCAACACATCCAACAACATCTCCATGCTGTCGGGAACGCCACTGTAGTCCATGGCCACGGTAACTGACTCGCCTGCAAGAAAAGGAGCGAGCTGTTCCTGCAGCGTCGGCATGGCTGGACCGAGCAGAACCGTCCGGCTCGCCCCGAAATCTTCTGCGGTCGAGAGCCGGTCCTCATGGATATCCACAGCAATCACCTCGCGCGCCCCGGCCTGACAGCTCATGGCGCAAGCAATGAGCCCCAGCATGCCCGCACCACAGACAATTACGTTCTGACCCTCAATCCGGTCCACCAATCGCAGCGAACCCGCGACCGTCGCTACGGAGCAGTTAATCAACGCGCCCAACGCCAGCGGGATAGTGGTATCGAGCCGGACAATTGGAGTATGTGCACGCAGCACGCAATGTTCAGCCAGCCCGCCGTGAAGATGGCAACTGTCCGTGATTCGTTCGTGGCCATACTTGAAGAGGTCCCCAGCCTTTTGAGGCATTCCGCGGCGCGCAAGTTCTGAGGACGGGTTGGCTGCATAGATTGCCCAGGTTATCCGATCCCCGGCGTGCAACGGATTCCCTCGGCAATCCTCCCGCGGCGCGCCCGGACCAACGGCCTCTATGCGCCCGACGACCTCGTGACCAAGAATGGTCGGTGTCTTTTCGTTCCGCTTGCCACAAAAAGTGTTCAGATCGCTCCGGCAGAGGGTAGTGTATTCGTTGCGCACCAGAAACTCCCCCTCCCGCAAAGCAGGAACAATAACTGTCTCGTGGCTAAATGGCCTGTTCGGGCCGTGAAAAACCACTGCGCGACTAGTCGTCATGGGTCAATTAAACTCAGACTCAATCAGTGCCGGCAGTTCCTTGACACTCGGAATGACGTGGGTATGCCGGTAGCAGCCCCAGTCAGTAACCGGACGCGGCCCGCTCATGACACCCACCACTCCCCGACACCCCGCATTGACACCCTCCAGCATGTCGGCCGGGGTGTCGCCAATCTTCAACACTTCGTGCACGCTCTGAATGTCGAGGCTCTGCATGGCATGAAAGATCATGAAGGGGGCCGGACGACCGCGTTCCCCGGGAATATCCTGAACATCTACCGAGATGTCGACCAACCCGTCACGCAGCCAGCCCAATCCATCCATGATCGCCATGGTCACCTGCTTGTGAAACCCGGTGTCCGTGGCGACCTTGATTCCGTGCTCACGACACCAGCGGAATGTATCGGCCGCACCAGGAACTTCCTTCACCTGGTGGCGATAGTGGTCGATCATGATCTCCTCATACCGATCAAAGACCTTTGTCGCGAATTCGAGGGTTTCCGGGTCGCGCACTCTTTCAAAATCCCGGATATCAATCTGCTGCCCACGTGAACGGGCTATGAGGTACTGATACAGATGGATCTTGTTCGTCCCCATATGGAACAGGATCTCCTCGGGAGTGGCCGGAAGCCCGTGCTCCTGCGCAGCCCGATACAGGCAGTCGCGCACCCCAGTGTCGTCATGGACCGTCGTTCCAGACAGGTCGAACATTACCATCTTGATCTTACTCATTCGCGTTGTGGTTTTCTTAATCAGAACAGTTTTGGAACAATCACCACCCTGCATGGCCCATCCGGTGGTCCGCCACAGTCCCTCCCGTAGCGTCGGGATTGGCAGCACCTGAAGCAGTCCTGATAGTGGCGTCCTGCGCAGCTCATCCTACTGAATTGGGAACCAGTGGGCCATCGTCTGGGACCGGTACCGACCGTGGGGACGGGCGAGCGGCCGGGCTCACTAGAAACCAGATCGCCGCAAAAGCGAGCGCAAACGCCGCGGCCCCAGACACGATCCAACTGACCAGTTTGAAAAAGTTCAAAAGGTGAACACCATCAGGCCGCAAACCAGGCCAGACCTCCCGCCCCACCATCAGTGCTGCGTAGCCCAAATACCCCATGGAATCCGCCAGATACATCAAATAGCCGAGATTACCGCGCTGGCGTGTCATGGCCAGCAACCTCTCGAAGACGGTGGTGTGAACGGCGACGTAGGGCAAATACATCCCAAACCCGAGCAACACCATAAATTCAAACGGACCCAGAACAGCCATGGTCTGCCCAACCAGAGCAACGCCGATCAATCCTAACCCGCCAGCTGAAATGCCCAGACTCAAGAAGAATGCACAGCGGTTGTCGCGAACGTAAACGATTAGCCCATTGGCCCCCAATACACCCAGTGCCACCCAGACCTCCGACTTGGCATAGATCCCCGGTTGACCGCTAGCCCCCAATACTGACCACAATTCGGGGGCGAAATCCGCCCGAATGCTCCTCAGGATGGTGACGAGAACATAGCTCAGCGCAATCGAGACCAAGCCCGGTGCAAATCGTCGAAAGAGCAGCTGCCGCTCGACTCTCGTCATCGGAGGCCGCTCGGACCGGGCAATGACATCTCCATTAGTCGGTACAGGAATCACCTGAAGCATCCACACAAAGCCCGCCAGGGGCAGAAGGAAGAGCCCCCCTGCGACCGCAGGCATCCACAAATCCACCAATCCTGCCTGAAGCAGATAAGCCCCGACAGATTTCGAAAAGCCATCCGCAAGGATGAAGCTGGTGCATAGTCCGGCAATCAGAGCCTCGGTCAGTTGACGTCCCTCAAGGAAACCCAGAACAAGCCCGAACACCATCCCCAGTGAGAGCCCATTCAGAAAAAGCCAGCCCACATTCCAGGGAATCGGAGTCAAAGCGAATAAGATCAAGGCCACCTCAGCCACCCCAACCAGACACAGCAGGGTCACCGCACGACGCGCCGCCGCCATCTCTGAGATAAACTTAATCCCGATGATCTTGGAAAGCGTGTAGCCCAATACCTGGATGGTCACCATCCAGGTCTTAAAACCAACCCCCATCCCCAAATGCTCATAAGTCCCCGCAGTAAATGGCTTCCTTAGCCCATACATGCATGCGTAAACCCCAAAGGCTGCAGCCATTGCCCAAACCGAGGCAAACGCCTGATTGGTCATCCATCGCTGTGCTCTCGGCGGAGATGTCGTCTTCACTACAACACCACCTTGATCAAAGGAAGAGGTCCAATCCCAAGGTAGTGAAATAGCCTCCCCGATCCATCACGAGGATCCCGTGACCAATATGTTACGGTCTTGTAGATATCGTTGCCGGACGACAGCAACGTCCTGACGGCAAAAAACCTACCCGTGTCCCGGCTCCGAAATGAGCTCCACAGCACCGAAAATGTGATGTCGTCGTCGGACCACGACAACCTACTCCAGGTGAGTAGCTTAACCCTGCTTTACCCCAAAAAAAGGGGCCTATAGGCCGCTTTTTGGCCGCATTTTTCGCCCCATACCGTCCTGCTGGATCAACGACCCGTAAGGAGCTCTTTCTAGGGCTAAAAAGCGCTCCATAACCCCAAAAACGACCCATGAAAATGGGCAAGACACTGGTAACCAACACGATGTCGTGGTCCGACGACGATGGGAACGACGATGGACTCGACTAGGGGCATCTGGGGGAATTGGATACACGGCTCTCCAGCATGATTCTCTGGCTCGCTAGGGCACAAGCGTGAGGCGATAGTAGGAGGTTCCGGGGCTTGGCATGGGTGAGTCCGTAAAGACGACGGGGCCAACGCCGGGAGTCTGGGCCGCCACAACCTGCCAGGTGACGCCACTGAGGCTGTTGGCCGACTCCAGCCGCAGTTGGGTTCCGGAGAGAAAACCACCGGCCTCCACACGCACATTCACACCAGCGAAGGTGACATTGACCACAACGGGATGGCCTGACTCGAGGGCGTCCAACCGACGCCGGGCGAGTTCTAGATTCCCACGGACGAGATTTTCAGACACTCGCTCCATCTCGGCAGTGAGGACTGGATCGCCGCCGTGCTTCCGGCGCAAGGCCAGCAGGCGTCCGGGCAGTTCCAGATCGCTCCCCTGCCCCGTGAATTCCGGATCAAGGTAGGCGCGCCGCAGCTCCTGCACCGTCTCGAGATCACGACGCCCGAACTCCCGTGTAGGTTCGATCTGCGTCCCTTCGCCGTAATCGTTCCACGTCACCAGCTGCACCATGGCCGAGGCATTGGTCATGCCTCTGGCGAGAGTTTCGCGGAAGGTGGCCCCTTCTCGGTCGGCAATCAGACCGTAAGACTCGCTGACTCCCGCCTCAGCGTAAATATCATGAAACCGCGGGAAGGCACTGCTTACAAAAGCCGGCCACAGGGCGGAGGAAGCCGTCTGTTCAAAACTGTTCAGGTAAGACTCCATCGTGGCGACGGGCATCTCCCCGTTGGCAGGAGCCAGCCACATCGGCGGCCAGCTGAAAGCTCCCATCGCCGGCAACACACGCTGGTGCAGGGTAAAGAACGCAGGCTGGTTGGTGCTGTCCAGCACGGAGAAGATCCGGTTCCAGTCGCGGCTCGAAACAAAATACTCGGGTCCGAAATTCAACAGCACCGGCTTCCCATCCAGTCGTTGATACGCGGGGCTGGAGAAGTAGACCTCCTCGGCGTGGCTCATGGCCGTCTGTGCATGCAAAACAGCATCCGCAGCCGGGATATGGCCAAAGTCGATCTCCGCCTTGATCGTCCGGTCCTCATAACAGAGGCAGAAGCTCAGTCCGGCCCGCTCAACCCAGCCAAACATGGCCCGCGTCCGATTTTCGATCCCGGGGTAGTCCACGAAGTCGTCCACGCCATACCAATCGACGATCACGCCGTCGATCCCCGCAAGCTTCATCAGAAGCACCTGATACTCCATCACGGCAGGATCCATGGAGTCGTAAGGACCCACCTGCGGATAATACCATGAAGCCAACTCGCGACGCCCGCTCGCGTCCGTCCAAACCGGATCATAGTGGTTCATGGTCCAATGCCATCCCCATGTGGCACTGATGGGCGGCCCAACGAACCATGGCATCAAGTGAGCGAGTACCGGCTTCGATGCCCTGGCTGAAATTAAACCCCCTGCGCATACCAGGCATGCAAGCGCCACCTTCGCGAGAGATCGAATACCACTGATACCCCGGATGGACTTCATCGTGTAATGATCATGATGCAAAACCGCTTATTTACGCCCGATCCGCTCGAGAGCTTCAGGCAGCTTGGAGAACGAAAAGAGCCGCCCGAAGTCCATCAGGCCGGACAGGGCCCGCGTCTCGGTGCGATGTCCGCTCTCCTCCACAATGGCGATGGGATTCAGTCCACCCACCACAACCGTGCCGATCCGCCCCTCCCCTACCGGGCACCCTAACACAGGCTGCCCCGGAGCACCGATACGCATGAAAGCACCCAGCCCAACAGCACTCAGCTGGTCCGCCAGGCGCACAACCATGTCCCGACTGTCAGCCGGCAGCTCCCGAAAACTCGCCCCGATCAGTCCGTCCCCATCCCGAATGGCACCGTGATAATCCGTCATGCGACTGCGGATGAAGACCTCCAGCGGATCGATGCTGGTTCCGTCGTAGCGAATGATCTCGACGAAGCGCACGGGCTTGCCCTGTCGCAGCTCAACCAAACCACCAAACCGGGAATCCGTGGGGACTCCATGTTTGAGCAACACGCCGTTCAGGGTGATGGAACACACGGTGCAGAGCCCAACGTGTCCCCGGGGCACCACCATCTCCCCCACACGCTCTCCGGGTTCTAGCAGGGACAGGAGTGTTCCCATCGCATAGCCCTTCTCGAACACGCGGCAGATTCGATCAGCACACTCCGCGAGAACCTCGAACGCGACAATCGAGGTGTTCACGACAACCTCACCCCTGCGTTGCTCGAGGTCGAAGTTCATCCGGAAGGTCATCTGGTCGATCTTGGCAGAGAGATAACCCACTCGTTCCAAGGTCTGCGCCGCCCGGACTTCGCGCAGCCCCGCGTCGGTAATGCAATGACCCCGACGCCCCAGACTCTCGGTCAACCCTTCCTCTTCAAGTCCACGCAGATAAAGTCGAACGGTCCGTTCACTCAACTCCTGCCCCCCATCCAGCAACACCTCCGCCAACTCCCCCGAAGTCATTCGCGCCCCCACACGCTTGAGCGCGTTCAGGATGAACAGTCGGTTTCGCTCGGTCTTCTGTAGTCCGCTCATAGGCTGGTCGGCTTTTCGGGTAGGCCTTTCCCCTGCCTGCGCGACTCCGGCAATTGTGCCCCAACTTGCCACATCACATCCAGAGAGGAGTGCCATTTACGGCAATCTTGCCGATATACTCAATCCAAATACTACACGCACTCACTGAGAACTGCCCCGCAGCCCCCAAGTCCAAAAGCCCTATACCCCCTCGAGAACCCTTCCACAGAGAGGCTATTAACAGCCCTTACAGACCACATTTCGTCGCAAAGGCGTTGACAGAACCTCCGACCCCGGCGCATGTCTAAAACCAATACCCCAGAAAGCAGCCGGACGTTTTATCGGCATAACCATGCCACTACGATCCGCACCCAACCCAAAGGAACCTCCATGATTCAATGGCCCAAAAGTAACGACGCCCTCGGAACCGCAAACCGTGGCAACCCCTGCGAATCGGGGCTTTGCACCCTGTGTGACTCCGCATGCAAGGGCAAATGCGAGACTTGGATCTCCTCCCTTCGCGGACGCGAACTCATCTACCCGAGGAAATTCGGCTACTCGACCTCGGGATCTTCAAACGTCACCGCTCTCGGGGTCGGCTACCACGCCTTGCGCATCCAAGGCTACGCCTACGGCACCCATGGCCTGAATGGCAACGGCGATACGGCAGACAAAGCCGTTTTCCCGAATGTCGATATCACCACCCAGTTCGGCCGAAAGATCCCGGTCAAGTGCCGGGTACCGATCATGACCGGCGCCCTCGGTTCCACCTTCGTCGCCGCCCGCTACTGGGACTCCTTCGCCATCGGTGCCGCGCTAGCCGGCTTCCCCATCGTAGTCGGAGAAAACGTCGTGGGCGTAGACCGGCAGGCAAAACTCAAGGGAGGCAAGATCGAAGCCGCCCCGGAACTCGACCGTCGTATCGAGACCTTCTACCGCTACTTCGACGGACACGGAGCCATCATCGTCCAGATGAATGTCGAAGACACCCGCAACGGCGTGGCCGAATACCTCATCGACAAGTATGGCGACAAGGTAATCCTGGAACTGAAATGGGGACAGGGCGCCAAATGCATCGGCGGCGAAATCCAGGTCGATACCTTGGACTATGCCCGTTTCCTCAAAGACCGGGGCTATGTTGTCGATCCCGATCCCTACGATCCCGTGGCAGAAAGGTCCTTCAGGGACGGCAGCATCAAGGCGTTTGCACGCCACAGTCGACTTGGGGCCACCGAGCTATCCAGCGCTGACGCGGTGCGACAGGATTTCATGGACTCAGTCGCCCGACTACGGGGGCTCGGCTTCAACCGAATTTCCCTGAAGACCGGTTCCTATGGCATGGAAGCCCTGGCCATGTCGCTGCGCTTCGCCACGGATGCCGGACTCGACCTGCTCACTATTGACGGATCAGGCGGCGGCACCGGCATGAGCCCATGGAACATGATGGATCACTGGGGTGTGCCCTCCCTGCCCCTGCACGCGCGCGCGTTTGCTTACGCCGAAATCCTGAGCCGCAAAGGCCTCCAAGTGCCGGACCTTTCCTTTGGCGGGGGCCTCGCCCGCGAGGACCACCTCTTCAAGGCGCTCGCTCTCGGCGCCCCCTACACCAAACTCGTGTGTATGGGACGCGCACCCATGATCCCGGCTTTCGTCGGAAGCAACATCGAGGGTGTCCTCCGCCCACAGAACCGCGGCCATATCAACGGACACTGGGACGAACTCCCCTCAACGGTCTCCTGCTACGGCCAAACCCCGGAAACTATCTTTACCTCCTGGGAAACCGTGGCCAACAAACTGGGAGCCGATGAAATGAGCAAGGTCCCCCTCGGCGCCATCGCCCTCGTCGCTTACGCAGACAAGCTCGCCTGCGGCCTCCAGCAGTTCCTCGCCGGAGCACGCAAGTTCTCCCTCGATCAAATCCGCCGGGAAGACCTG
The DNA here is from genome assembly GCA_046047235.1 of Verrucomicrobiota bacterium. Lineage (GTDB taxonomy): Bacteria > Verrucomicrobiota > Verrucomicrobiia > Limisphaerales > JAHDYP01 > JBMTVN01. The sequence continues at coordinate 41,544 of JBJOII010000020.1, forward strand.
ATGTCAGCCAACCGCGAAACCGCCCACGAAACAGGCATCCCTTACATGACCGATGCCGAGGACGAAAAAGCCATGGCTGTATTGACCTCCTAGGCATATCGTCCTCGGACCACGACAAGCTGCTGTAACCGAACAACTTAACTCTGTTTCCCCCCTCAAAAGCGGGCCTATGGCCCGCTTTTTGACCCTGTTTTGGGCCCCATACTGCACACGGCCGGCACAGGTCGGTCGATTCTGGTCTCGATTCTGGTCTAACCAGAGCAAACGGTTGGCGTGCTGTGATTTACGTAGAAAAAGGCCTCGTTTTTGGGCCTTAGAGGCGATTTTCAACCACGAAAAAGGGCTTCAAGGCCTGATCCCATCACGTTGTAGTTAGGCGGAGCTTAGAACGCGTTTCGGGGCCCGAAAATCGCGTGTAAGGCCCCATTATCGCCTCCCAACTCACGCCAACCTCTTCGCCACGAATCACTTGCTCTGGTGACACCACGACTACGCCATTGAATCGGGTCTATAGCTGGTATTAAGGTGGTTGCCGTCACCCGGCCGTTGGAGGCGAAAGGGAACACATATGACCGGCAATCGAACCGCGGTTAGGAACATCGGCATTGCAGCCCACATTGATGCCGGCAAGACCACACTGACTGAGCGCATTCTGTTCTACGCCGGGCTCCTGCACCGCATTGGTGAAGTCCATGATGGGGCAGCCCACATGGACTACATGCAGGAGGAGCAGGCCCACGGCATCACCATTACCTCGGCGGTGACCAAGGCGCGCTGGAAAGACCACACCATCCAGGTCGTCGATACCCCAGGGCATGTCGACTTCACCATCGAAGTCGAACGCAGCATGCGGGTCCTCGACAGCTGCATCGTAGTCCTGGATGCGGTCCGCGGCGTTGAACCTCAAACCGAAACGGTCTGGCGACAACGCACCAAGTTCGATCTGCCATCGCTGTTCTTCATCAACAAGACAGACCGGCTGGGAGCGTCCTTTGATCACGCCATGGAGACCGTCCGGCAGCGGCTGGGAGTCACCCCCGTCCCGGTGACGATCCCGTTGCCAGAACAACGTGCGGTGGTGGATCTCATCCACAAACAGCTCATCTCGTTCGGGGGAGCCCACGGGGAGGTCATCGAAACCACTCCCTGCGAAGGAGGCTGTTGGCAGAAGGTGAAGGCCCAACGCGAAAGCCTCCTACTGGAACTGGCAGAGCATGATGACACCCTCGCCGACGAGGTTCTGTCAGGAAGAGAGCCCGATCCGGAACTGGTTTGGTCAATCTTGGCCCGCTGCACTCAGGCACGGCTGGTGTTCCCGTGCTTTGGCGGTTCTGCGCTGCGGAACTTCGGCGTTCAGCCATTGATGGATGCCGTTGTCCGCCTGCTACCCGCCCCGTTGGATCGCCCTCCGTCACGCGCCCTGCGGATGGACGGGACGGAAGAAATGGTGGCGATGGAGGATGAGGGGTTGGTGACGGCTCTTGCGTTCAAGGTACAACGATGGGATGGCAGAAGGCATGTTTTCGTCCGCATCTACCGCGGCGTCGTGCTTCCCGGAAGCCCCGTAGCTTTCCTCAACGCACGCGGCGAAGTCATCAAGGAAACCGTCGCCCGCATCTTCGATATTGATGCGGACAGACGCGTAAAAATGGACCAGGCCGCGGCAGGCCAAATCGTACTGTTCGCCGGCCTGCGCTATGCGTCCACCGGCGACACGCTCTGCGACCCCGGCCATCTCCTGCAGCTGGAACGCATCGAGGCCCGGGAACCCGTGCTGAGCCTGGCAGTAGAACCCAGGACCACCGACCAACAGGACAAGTTTCTTGAGGCTCTGGAACGGCTCCAGGAGGAAGACCCGACCCTCCGCCTCGGCGAGAATCCCGACACCGGCCAACGCCTGCTCAGCGGCATGGGTGAACTCCACCTGCAAATCCTCGTAGAACGTCTCCAGCACGAATACAAACTGGAAGTGCGCACCGGCCGCCCCGCCGTCGCCATGCGCGAGACCATCACCTGCGCCGCCCGAGGTTCCGCTCTCTTTCACCCTCCCCGTGACCCTGCCAACAAAAGTCCCGAACTCCGCGCCAAGGTGACCGCAAGCGTGGAACCCTGCGCCAGAGGATCAGGAAACAAGGTGCAGCTCGAGCCCGCAATTATCCCCGCGGGCAGCACCTTGTCCGACAACCAACGAGAAGCCATAAGCAACGCCATCCGGGATACGCTGACAACCGGGCCTCTCGACGGCGCTCGCGTGCAGGACCTGCTGGTGAAAGTCGAGGAGGTGGAGCTTTTCGGCGCGGCCTCCACGTTGGATGCCCTGCAGGCAGCCACCTCACGAGCAGTCAATCAGGCGCTCGCCGCGGCAGGGCCGGCACTGCTCCAGCCGATCATGTCCACCGAGGTGATCGTGCCCGAGGAAAACCTGGGAACCGTATTGGGTGACTTGCAAAGCCGCCATGCGGTTATCCACGATACCGGCAAATCCTCTGGACTCGCCACCATTCGCTGCGATGCCCCGCTTTCCCGGCTACTGGGCTACACCACTGAGCTCCGCAATATGACCCAAGGCAGGGGTAACTTCTCCACCCAATTCCTGCGCTTTGATATCTCCTAAAACCAAGCCGGGGGACTCTACCTCCCCCACCCCGCTACGGCCTCCCGATCGGCGAATCATCACACTCCAAATCACCCGCAGCGTACTGAATGCCGTCCAGCAGATATCGTAGCATCGTAGGACTCAGATACGTATCGGGAAAATGACTGGGCGAACAATAAAACACCCGCCCCTCACCGTGACGTCGAATCCACGAAACGTATCGCACATCATCATCTACCCTGCCCGAGGAGTCCTTTAGCTCTTTTGTATCCATGACCAGCAACGGCCTGAAATCCAATTTCGCGTAGGGCCCCTTGAACACATACGGCTCGTCGCGGTGGATGAACGGGCTGTGATCCCTGAAGGCCCGGGTCATCGGGTGTCCTTCATCAACAGGACGTAGCGTCACCTCCTGATTCGGCGGATGATAATCAAATGCCGCACCCACCATCGAGGTAACGGCCAGAGAGTTGTTCTGCATCACCACCCCGCCATGGAGCACCACCAGCCCCTTTCCCCCGGCAACAAAGCCCAACAGCGACCGCTCCAGCGTATCCGCCATCACCTTCCGCTGTTCCTCGGACAGACCGCTGTATTTCCCGTTCTTCTCGATCTCGTCCAGGAACAAATCTCTTCTGGGCCCCACGGAACAATTGTTGTTCAAGACCAGCACATCGTATGTCTCCAGATTCGCCGGGAGCAGCGGCTCCAGATCCGAGGTCACATCAGCACTGTAAGCCCCCGACTTTTCCCCAACGATCTGCACCACCCGGTTCACGTGGGGAATCACCAGATGGTCGTAGCCCGTACGCAGGGAGAAAACCAGCACCCGGCGCTTGGCTGCAGTGGCTGTGGGACGGTCGGGAGCTCCTTCCCGCACCGTCTGCTCGTAGGCCGCGGACGGTGGGACGATGTCACTGGCGGCATAGGGCAATCTTTCCTCCCCTCCCAGAGCAACGGAACATAAACACACCAGTCCAAGAACACTCAGCGCAGGCTTCATAGGCGATTCGTAGGATGAACGCTCGACAGCCTACTGCGCTTTGGCCCCCACCGTCACGCGCTTCTTCAAGAAACCACCCACAATTGCCCCTGCTTGCCCGTTCTCCTTTACTGATCCCTACAAGAACTTATGGACCGCGAGCAGACATTTGGCCATGCTCCTCGCCCGTGCAGAGCCTGGCGCAACCAAACTCAGGAGAAAGCCATGTCCTCAATTAGCAATATCTTCGGCGAGTCGCCTTTTGTGACTCTCATCGCTCACGGCCGCAAAGTAAATGAGTGCATCCGGCTGCTGGACCCGCTCTTTCAGGCGGTGCTGGCCAACGACCTCCCCAAAGCCAGAGACATCGCGGACCAGATCGAAGCCCTGGAAACCGAATCGGACGCACTACAAACCCATCTTCAGGAACAATTAGCCGCCCGCGCCTTAGTTCCTGTCGACAAGCAAGTCCTCTTCCATGCCGTCGAGGAGCAGGATGCCATGGCGGACCGGGCCGAGGATATCGCCGTGGCCGCAACCTGCCGCAACCTGTCCCTGCCCCCTGAGCTGGCCACTGAATTCCTCAGCTATCTCCGCAACACCATCAGCGCATGCGATCTGGTCGATGGAATAATGGATCGGATGGATCTGCTGTTGGAATCCTCATTCCAGGGAAGGGATGCCTTGACGGTGTCCAAACTGATCACCGAAATCGACCAAAGAGAAGACGCCATCAAGGCGCAGCAGACGGCGCTCTCCCGCCAGCTTTATGGAAGCGAAACCTCGATCGAAGCCATCGACCTCCTGATCTGGATACAAATGCTCAGGGAACTGGGACGTCTGGCCCGGGCAGCCGATCGTACCGCCGGCAGCATCCGGCTCATGCTAAAGGGTTTTTAACCTCCTCGTCATCCAAACCGCACCCGATCGAAGAATAGGACGCGGAAACTTTTCATTCGTTTATGATTCTACTTGCTGAAGTCGTCTTACCCCACGGCACCATTCTCCTGACACTGGCCATCGTTTTCGGCCTATACATGGCCTGGAGCATCGGCGCCAACGACGTCGCCAATGCCATGGGAACGTCCGTCGGATCCGGGGCCCTTACACTCAAGAAAGCAGTCATCATCGCCGCAGTCATGGAGCTGGCAGGAGCCGTCTTTCTAGGCGTCCACGTGACCGAAACCGTCCGCAAAGGCATTTTTGATCCACAGGCCTTTCAACCTTTGCAGCTCGCTTTGGGCTTCCTGGCAGCCTTGCTAGCCGCGGCCGTTTGGCTGCAAGTCGCCACGTTCTTCGGTTGGCCTGTCTCAACCACGCACTCCATCGTGGGTGCGATTGTCGGTGTAGGTATAGTCATTGGCGGCACCAGCGTTATTCACTGGGATGTCGTAATCAGCATCGTTTTAAGCTGGGTCACCTCCCCGCTGTGCGGCGGCATACTGGCCTTCGGCATCTTTCGCCTGATCCAATGGAAGATCATCAACCGCAAAAACCCTTTGCGGGAGGCCTATATATGGATTCCGATCCTGGTCTTCTATGTCGGCTTCATTCTCGCCATGGTCATCGTGTTCAAGGGACTCAAAAACCTGGGGCTGAACTTCAAACTGCCCCAGGCCCTGCTGATCTCCACGGCCTTTGGCCTCGTGCTGAGTGGCTTTGCCTATGCCTGGATCAGCAAGCTGCGCGTTCAGCATGAGCGGGAACGCAAGGAACGAGGCATTGAATTGACCGGGGAAGATGAGGAAGGGATTCCCTTCGTCCGCAAAAACGACCCCGAGAAAAAGGTCGAGATGCGCCCCGCCCTCGTCGCCGGATCAGAACTCCCCGCCAAGCGCTGGGAATACCGACGCCATTTCGAATTTGAGAAAGTCGAAACCATGTTCTGCGGCATGCTTGTGCTGAGTGCCTGCTTCCTTGCGTTCGCCCACGGAGCCAATGACGTGGCGAATTCGATCGGACCGTTGGCTGCAGTCATTGAACTGGCTCGCACCGGCGCCGTGGCAGCCAAGAGCCAGGTACCGCTGTGGATTCTGGTGCTCGGCGGAGCAGGCATCGTCCTTGGCCTCGCCACCTGGGGCTACAAGGTCATCGAGACCATCGGAAAGAAAATCACCCAGCTCACACCCAGCCGCGGATTCGCCGCGAATATTGCCGCCGCCACCACCATCGTGCTCGCCAGCCGACTCGGCTTTCCCATCTCAACCACTCACGTGCTGGTGGGTTGCGTCCTTGGTATCGGCCTGGCCCGCGGCATTGAAAACCTCAACCTGCGCATGATTCGGGACATCGCAATCTCCTGGCTCGTCACCATCCCTGCGGGAGCCGGTCTCGCTGCGGTGTTCTACTGGATGCTCAACGCCTGGCTTGGCGGGGCAGCCTGATCCACAGCGACCAGCCGGGTCAGCCTCCAACGACACCCCGGGATCGGGCCTAGTTGAATCGGCGGATCAAACAGCGTATTTCGCCGCAACCCAATCCGGGATGAGCTCAGCTCGACCCGTCTCCATGCTGACGAGGGTGTAATCGCACCAGCCCTCGCAGACCAGTTTGGCCGGCTCACCCCGATGCATCTCGAAGCGCACGCGAACCCCCTTGCGTTGGAACTCCTCGATCCAGGTCGTCACGGTAAACCGATCCCCCATCTTTAGGGCACGTTTGTAATCGAAGAACGAGGCCTTGGTAAACCAACCGTAGCCGCGCTCCATGAACTCCTCCATGGAGATACCATAGCAGCGTTCCATCTGGTCGTAGCGGGCCGCCAGCACATAGTCGAAATACCGGCTGCCGTGGACGTGCTGGTTCAGGTCGATGTCATCAGGCCGAACGCGAAGTTCACTGGTGAACCGTGTCCGCCCGGGATGGGTCGTGCTGACCGGCTTGTCTACTGTGTGTTGCATCGTCACTACTGTTGGGCGTGACCTTGGGGTCTCGGTGCGTCGGCTACCAGCTTCAAGGACTCCTCGATCAAAATTTCCCCCGTCATTTCGCCAAGGCAGACCCGACTGATATAGTCGTAGCGCTTGAAACTCTGCCAATCCACCTTGGCCATGATGTAACCGAATGCATCATTGGTAAGTCCAAAGAGCAGGTTGTGTTCCCCGTGCATCTTGCGCTTGAGGTAGAATCCCAAGTTCGGCAGAGCTTCCCCGGGTATGGTCAGGATCTGGGCGTTACCCAGGTTCACCAGGTTCAGGCGCGTCGAAACAACACCCGCACCTGCGTCCTGATGTTTCAATGGCGAATGAGCCAGGACAAACCGAAGCTCAGGTGAGTCCACCGGCAATTCAATCACCCGCGAGTCGCAGGTCAATGCCGGCTCAGCCTGCAAAGGAGCCTCGGACACAATCCTGATCGACTCGTCAGCCAGCAGGTGACCAATGCGCACACACTCGTCCCAGCGACGCAGGTCATCGCCGCCCGCTGCATCCCGGTTATCCGCTGTTACCATGCCACCTTGTGCGCTGTTCATGAAAATACCCACCCCCCCTCCCAGCTCCGTAATCCGGTCATACAACGGTCCGATCAGGTCGGGGCTGACTATTCCCAGATCGTTTCCCAACACTTCGGGATGGATCGCGTAGTTGACCAAAGTGGCGATGGGCTTGGCGTTCAACGCGACGGCCTGGATCACGTGACAGCGCGGATCATAAAGGGCAGGCGCGTAGTAGTTGTAGGCGATCTTCCCCCTGGCCTCCCCGGTGGCGATCCGCACCGACGCAGGCTGCAGGGATTCCACTGCCTCCTGCACTGCCTCCACCGCCCTCGCACAAACCCAGTCCAGATACTTCAGATCCGCCGAAGTCCTGCCCTGCTCGTCCGGAAAGGCATAACAATCCGGTGCGCTATGGGTGTGCGATGCGCCAATCAGGATGTGGTCCGCCGGGATGCCCTTTACCCCGGCGCGCACCTTGTCCCCCAACACCGCCGGGAATCCGAGGAAATCGGTCGACACGATCGCCACCCTCGTCGCCCCTTGTTCAAGGACCAGTGCCCGGACATTCAGCTCACCCAGCTTCTGGGAAGACGGTGCCGACGGCCCCATGCCACCGGACACCGGCAACAAGGGATCCGGCGTCACGACCCGAACACCAACCCCAGCCCGGAAGCCTGCAGCTGAAACCGCCGGCACCAGCGACGACAGCAGCGCTACCAGAGCAACCACATTGCAAAACAGGACCGTTTTTCGAACGCAACGAGCGGTGATCATGTGCAGGCGGATACCCGCTTTCAGCGCACAGGTCCAGATGAATCCCATCCAAGCCAAGCCCCGATCATTCAAAAATCAGAGAACCACCAATCAGCACGAATGCAGAGAGATCGACCGTCCATATTGGGAACCCCTCATATCGGGAGCAGGTTGCGCGATCCGGATGGTCCACGGAACGGCCATTTTCACGCTGTGTGTTGGGCTTGTCTTGGTTTCGTGCCGGCACTCGCTAATCCGGAGTGCGAAAACTCAAGGCTTCGGAATCTCCACTCAGGGAACGCCCCCTAGGCCGGACCTGATGAGGACCCGTTAAATCGCGTTCGCAGCATTCGATCGTCGTCCGGCGAGATGAAGATCTGTTTCACGGTCGCAAGAAATCTCTCATTCTTAAAAGGCTTTTCCAGACACGCATCCACGTTCCTGGCGTCCAGGGACTCCCTGATCTCCTGATCGAAAAAGGCACTCATGGCAAGAATAGGCATGCTTGGACAGATCTGCCTGAAAACCCGGACAAATTCCTCTCCATTCATATGCGGCATGTGGATATCGACCAACACCGCCCCGAGGCTATCGCGCAGCCCAAGAGCGAGCTTAAGCCCCTCTTTGCCGTCCGAGGCCTGCACAGTGCGGTAACCATCGTGTTCCAGGAGTGCAACAAGACCTTCCCTCAGCATGAGATCATCCTCGATAATCAGGACCTGACGAGGCGTATCACTGGCCGGCGCGGATGGCTCCCGCATCTCACCACGATCACTGGCAATCCCCGCTCCCTGCTGCAGCGGAAGAAACACCTCGAACCGTGTCCCCTGCCCTACCTGGCTATCCACCGTAACCGCACCCTTGTGCGCCTTGACAATCCCGATCACCGTGGACAGGCCAAGACCGGTTCCCTTCTGCGCCCCCTTGGTGGTAAAGAATGGCTCGAATATACGCTCCAACACTTCAGGAGGGATACCCGTACCAGCATCCTGAAAACTCAATCTCGCATAGGTCCCCTCAGCGAGTTTCCCCAAGGCGGGATTAGACCGGCCGGCATTCGATTGCAACTCGACAAGGCCCAGCTCGATGTCCAGCACGCCCCCCTCCGGCATCGCATCCCTCGCGTTGACACAAAGGTTCAGAATGACCTGGTACAGCTGCGTCCGGTTTCCTATCACCTGAACGGGCTGTGACGTCCGGGTACGGAAGTTGGTCTTGATGCTCTTAGGGAAGGAATGCCCGATAAAGCGGAGCGTTTCCTGCAACAGTTGATCCACGCGAACTGCACCCCGCACCGCTTCCTTGTCTCCCTTGGCGAAAGTCAGGAGCTGCCTCAGCATCTCGGTGGCCCTCTGCAGCCCCGCCATCATCTGGCCGAGTATCTCCCCCTGCTGCGGCACCTCAGTGCGCAAAACCTCCACACCAAGCATCATGGGAGTCAGTGTATTGTTGAGGTCATGAGCCAGCCCACCTGCCAGATTGCCGATGCTCTCCAGCCGCTGGGCCCTGCGCTCCACCAACTCTCTTGAGAGTCGCTCCGTCACATCGCGGGCTACCGCGATGAAAAGCCGTTCGTTCCCTATCCCTGGCACGCTCTGGATAACAAGTTCAGCAGTAAGCCGAACCCCGTCTTTTCGCTGCATCTGGATGTTGAGCTGCTGGGCCTCTGGCAAACCCCCGTCTGGCCTGTTGAGCAGCTGCAGCATCCGATCCTGACTGAGTTCGGGCGAAATGCCGACCAGGGACAACTGCCTGAACTCGTCCTCGGTGTAGCCCAGTTTGTCCTTGGCGCCCGTATTGGCATACCGAAACTTGAGTTCACCCTCGGCGAAAATAAACACTAGATCATCCATCGAGTCCAAGGCCAGCAGGGTCGACTGCAACTCAGCCGTACGCTTGCGGATCTGCACCTCAAGCGATTCCGTCATGAGCGTCAGTGATCTGCTCAGACTCTGAATCTCACTCGGACCCCGCTCATATCCGGCATACTGCACCCCTTCTTTCAATGAAGCCTCTGCCTGCCTCGCCAGCTGCCGGATCGGATGTATGATAAAGCGATGCAAGATCCAGAGCACGAGGCCAAGTGACGCCGCCAAAATGACCAGGGAGACTTTGAACAAGATCCGTCCCCTCTCCTCCGCGCCAGCCACGCTGCGAGCTTCCTCATCAACCTCCTCCTGAACCACCCTCTTGAGTTCAAGAAAGTCACCTAGCACCTCAAATGACAATGCATCAAAGCGATCAATCAATCCTTCCTCCAGAAGCGCGTCCTGCCCGGATGCACCGGTAACCAATTTACAAAAATCCGACATCAAGCCGAGGCTCCTGACAAACTCCCCCACCTGAGGTTCAAACGTCGATCCTACTGCAACCTCCTTGAACGCAAAAAAGTCCCGTTCTACGACGGCGAATGAGTTGAGGAAAACGTCCTGAAGTTGATACTGCCCAGAGGCGATGTAGATGTCCGCCAGGGTGAAGAAGGATCTCAGACTGGTATCGAGGTGCCCCAGCTCGTTGTTGCGTTTCTCGGCCGCAGCATATTCCCTGAGTTCACGCCTGACGATGATGCCGTTGGAGCGGTTGAGCGAATCCACCACCAGCCCAAGCAGCGTTGAGTAAACCACACAGAGGAAAACGAAACCTTTGATGCTCAGCTTCATCGATTCCCTGTGCAGGCGGATCCAGAATGAGAAGGCGCGTCGTTCCGCCACCTTAGGGAGTTGAAATACCCCTCAAAAACCCGCCTCCCCTCGCCCATGGCCGCCTCTTCATGCAGACAAGGCGGAGAACACCGCGAGTAGTTTCGGGCCTGTCCTTTAGCCCACATCATCAGCAAACGCCACCTTTGTCAGCAGGATCGTTTTGATGGCGGAATTCAACACAGCCCGCAACAGCACCTCCCCCTCGGGCTTAAGTGACAAGGACCTCATCAGGTTTTCAAAGCGAGCTTCCTGCCGCATTGCAATGAGCTCCTCTAAGGTGGATCCAGCCAACTTTTGATCCAGACCGCTTTCCAGAAGCGCCTTGCGGTGGGGGCTGCGGCAGCGTTGAAACGCGAAGCCCTGTATGCGCAGTTGCGGATCCAACTTCCAGGCGATCTCGGCCAGACCATAATCCGCCACTTCGGTTCTCGCCATCACGTAACCAACCAGGGTCTCCCCTTCTGAAACCGCATAGAGAGTGTGTTTGCCAAACTCGCGGGGATCGAAGGCAACGTCGACCTGCTGACTGCAGCGAGCCGCAATATCTCTTGAGATAGTCCGCTGATAAGAACGAAAGACCGAACCGGAATCGAAAAACTCCTGGATAATCCGGTTGGGGTTGCGGATGGCGCAAAAGGCTTGGGCGGATGCATCCAGAGTCCCAGCCATCCAACCGGCCAAACAACACGCCAGGATTGCCAGGAAGGAGATTTTGGAGGTGGCCGTGTGTATATTCATGGAGCGCATTTCTAACCTCGCTCTACTAGAGCCGATAACGAAGTTGGAACTCAAGAGTCTGGTTTCCATTGAAAGGGCCACTGTAATTCCACAGTTGCTGACTAAATTGGGCACTCAACGCCCAATGGTTGTCCGGAGCATACCGAATCCCAAGAGCCATCAATCCCTCATTATGGTAGCCGTCAATGGCATCCTCCCGAAAATTAATCCTGGACTGAAAATAGCCAAGGACCGTCTGGCGCGCGTTGGACAAATTAACCTCAGCCAGTGTGTTGACGACATCGACGTTGTCGTTCTCCCCCAACGAAACCTCACCGAGCAAACCCACAGGACCCAGATAGTGTTGCCCGTCCACCCCAACGCGCCAGCGATCGGTAAACCGCCCGTTCGAAAGCCGCAGTCTCGTCTCGTAAAAGGAAAGTCCCAGTGCAGGTGTACCGTAGAAGTCCCGCGTATCCACCGGCGTACCGACACGTCCGACGAACATGTGCGGATCACCCGTCGCGACGTAATCCATTCCGGATCCACGCCCAACGCCAAACTCATACATGAATCCCGGAAAGGTCCCGTTCAACGTCGCCCCCCAGTCAATCTTGGTTCCAAGGTTCCTGGCGTTGTTCATCTGGCGCAGCGTGCCGCTGGTATTGATCATCGCGTCGAGGCCATAGGGCAGCTCCATGTGGCCCGCCCTGAGGTTGAACCGCCCATCCCCGCTGAGATGAAAGTTGAGCGTGTTCACCTTTGGGAGCAGCTCCCAATCGTAGGACCCGTCGAAGAAACCGGGCGGACGGGGATGTCCCTGCAGTCGTGTTGCATAGAGCTGAACTACAAAGGACGCCCAGTCACGGGTTGGGCTGGAAATCGTCCCAAAGGCATCTATCCCAAAGTCATAAACCTGCCAAAAGCGATCGGATGGCTGATTGTAAACTCCGCGGGCGGAAGCGTCCAAGGCAGCCCGATATTGCACAACATCGGAGAAACGAGGTCCGGCATCGTCTTGAATCGCCGCAACAGAATCTGCCGCAGACAAAGGGGCATCCTCCCCGGCCCACGCACAAATGCCTGCCACAAAGGTAGCCATACCTATGGTTTTAACCACACCGGGCCAAGCGTGATTCCTGCCTCTTAGTGACGTTGATGGGAAGTGGACTCTCAACCGCACTACCTTGCGGCAAACAGGACATAACCCTAAATACGATCATTGGCCTAGACACCGCCCATCCGCCTCATCCATCTGGTCGAATTCTCAGCGACCTTCCGGAAGGATCGTCATCGATAGCGTCGCATATCCATCGATTTCAAAGTGCTCCACGGTGATGTTGATGGGCCCCTCCTCCTCCTGCAGAAAAACTCCCTCATCCCGTGTAGGTCCGTGCCAACTCCAGTTCTCGACGACGGTTTGGTCGCCGACCCGGACACGGATGCCGTCGTCGGTCAGCGTTTGGATGCGCCATTTTCCAGCCGGCAGCCGGAGCCTTGTGTTGGCAATCATCCCAAAATGGTCTGAACCGGGCCCTTTGCGGGTGAGTTCATCCGACATCTTCTGATCACGCGGACCGCCCCAACCGTAGGGAAAGTCCAAGGATGATGCAGTCGCACGGACGGCTTCAGCCCCCCCCGCCTGCCCGCGCCAACCCGACAGGTCCTCGCGGGGATCGATGGTCCAAGGGAAGAAGACGAGGTCCCACGCGGCATTGACCATAGTCCCCTCGAGGACCTTCTCAAAATCGCCCTGATCGATCCTCACCTTGTAAGGGGTCACTCCCGCTCCTCCCCGCAGCACAAGCTGCCGATCCACCTGATTGGCGGCAGGCACGATCTCGGCAGCCAAATGTCCCTCCAGCACCCTACATTCGGGACTGCCATCCAGCCCGATCAACTCGTAACGGTGGACGCCAGCCTCAGCTTCCCGTTGCCGGACCAGCGGACTGGCATGATCCCATGGCCCCCACTCATCCATGACGATCTTGTCTCTGCCGCGCAAGTCGGCCCGGGCACCCACGGGATGCCGACCACCAAGCGCTTCTCCCAAGGGTTTTGGCGGGACAACGGCACTCACGGTTGCGGCCAGGCTGTATCCGCCGGGCATGTCAAACTCCGCAGCCTCATCCAATGCCAGCTCGAGTTGGTTGTTGGCAAAAGTGTTCAGGCCCAGGTGCGTTCCACTGTCGTCGCGCAACTGAAGCACGATCAGCCTTTCATTGGCTGCAAGCGGTTTGAAAGGGTGGCGATCATCGAGCACAAAGCGGTTCCCCACGATCTGGTTCCCGGCAACCTCATCCGGATGCCCAGCCACCCCCGGAAGCCGCAGCAGCCCGGCGTCATTGTCCCACCAAAGATGGACACCGCATTTGTTGTTGGAGAACACATTCCCCTGAATCCAATTGCGGGAGGCGTGTTCCATATTGATGCCGCCGCGTTCGAGCCCGTAGGCCATGCCTCCATTACCCTCAAACCGGTTGCTGACAATATGCATGCGACTGGAGTATCCACCCCATAAACCGCAGATCGCGTTCTCCACAATGCGGTTGCCGTCCAGCACGTTGTCCTCACTGAAGGTGATCTCCACCCCGTGAGCGGCAGCATAGGAAAAATCATTCCCGACCAACTGGTTGCCATTGCAGCCGCGATCGCTCATCTCCCGGGAAAACTCCAGGGAAAACGTGATCAAGTCGTCCACCTCGTCCCTGCCGCTCTCCTTGCGTTTCCGTTCACGCTCACCCTCCAGCCACACCTCGCCGATGGCATCGCGCCCCGCAAAACTGAAGAACCCATCACCCCCGTGTGTCGCCGAGTTCTCCACAAAGAGGTTATGACTCGACTGCTCAAAGCACAGGATTCCAGCCGAATCCTGTCCGCGGTTGTAAACCCCTTCAACGTGGCCGCGGATACAGAAATCAAAGGCGTTGCGACTCACCACGTTGGTCGAGCTGCGCCACATGGCCAAACCCCAGCCCGAGAGGAATGAACAGTCGTTGTCGTAAATGCGGGAGTGCGTGACGCGATCCAGGATCATCCCATTCTGACCCCGCCTTACCATCACGTCGCGCACAACCACATCCGCTGAAGACTCGATACAAATTGCCGCTCCATACTGCTCCCGCCAAGGTGTGGCGTCATTGTTGTGCGGATACAGCCAGTCTCCCCCATCCTCCGCAGCGGGGGTGCTCCTCAGCCGCTGGCGATAATTGTCGGAATAATCTCCACCCTCCACCCGAAGACCCGACGCATTCCGCGCCAGTAACCCCACCTTGAATCCGTGCACCCGCCACCCCCGAAGGACCACGTTGGTCACGCCTTCAATACGCACCCCAATGCCAGCCAACTCATCCCACGGATGCCCCGCGGCAGCCCCACGAAGCATGGAGCCTTCCTCCAGCTCCAGCACAATGTTGTCACCTGTTACCTGTAGAACGCCGTTTCCATCCGCATCAGCCAGAATCACCCCCTCTGGGACACGCACCACACAGGAACGATCCACCCGGGTATTGTCCTCCTTGAGGACCAGGATATCAGCGGCCCGCAGGGAACAACCCAGCAGGAGCAAGGACAGAACGCCCGGGAGATAGTGCATGGGACTCATGCTCGGTGCGCGTTCCCTCAACGTCAAGGATGAGGGTGCACCCGACCATGGTTACGGCCAGTAGGCATACCCCGACTTGCCAACCGCCGGATCACCCGGCGCGTTTAGCACCCCGCCAAGGCGTCACTGCTCACGCCAGAACGTCCTTCACCAAATGCCCGCCCACATCAGTTAGACGGAAATCCCGACCCTGGAACCGATAAGTCAACCGCAGATGATCGATCCCCAGCAAATGCAGCATCGTGGCATGAAGGTCATTCACGTGAACCGGGTTGTCTACCGCACTGTAACCCAGCTCGTCCGTCCCTCCATAGGTCATCCCTGGCTTCACGCCGCCCCCCGCCATCCACATGGAGAAACCCTTGATGTGATGGTCGCGCCCGTCGCCTTGGGCCATGGGGGTCCGACCGAACTCACCGCACCAGATCACCAGCGTATCCTCCAGCATGCCGCGTTGCTTGAGATCCTGCACCAAAGCAGCACTCCCCTGATCGACCTTGGACGACACGACCTCAATCCCCTTCTTGATCCCGCCATGATGATCCCATCCGCGATGATACAGCTGAATAAACCTCACCCCTCGCTCAGCCATGCGACGGGCATAGAGACAGTTCGCCGCAAAAGACCCGTCAGGCCCCTTCACACCGTAAAGATCCAGCACGTGCTTGGGCTCGTCAGAAAGGTCCATTAACCCCGGAACACTCGCCTGCATCCGAAACGCCATCTCGTACTGGCTGATACGCGTGGCAATTTCCGGATCCGCCAAGGCCTGATGCTGGATCCCATTCAACTGCTTCACGGCATCCACCACGCTGCGCTGGCTGTCAGGACAAACACCCGGCGGGTTAACCAGGTACGAGACGGCCTCGCCTTTGGACTGAAAATTCACCCCCTGGAACTTGGTGGGCAGAAACCCGCTGTGCCATTGCCGCTGCGCCACCGGTTGATCCTGTCCCCCACCCGAACTGATCAGCACGATATAACCCGGAAGATTCTCAGCCTCGCTGCCCAAACCATAGAGCACCCACGAACCCATGCTCGGCCTGCCCGCAATCGCACTGCCGGAGTTCATCAGCGTGTGCGCCGTATCATGGTTGATCTGATCCGTATGCATCGACCGGATGATGCAGATTTCATCCGCAATCTTCCCGATGTTCGGGAACATCGAGGAGATGGTTTGACCCGATTGACCAAACTGCTCGAAAGGATATTGGGGCGCAAAGCACTTCAGCTCCTGCCCCTGCAACTGGGCAATCTGCTGGCCTTTGGTGAAGGATTCCGGCATCGGCTGCCCATGCAGTTCAGCCAGCTTCGGCTTGGGATCAAAAGTCTCAAGATGCGATGGGCCACCTGCCATGTAGAGCCAGATCACGCGCTTGACTTTCGGCGGCACATGGAAAGGCTGAACCACCCCCTGCCAACGATCACTCCCCACAGACGGCGCACCAGCAAGCAGCTCGGGATTCATCAGGGAACCCAAGGCAAGACCTCCCAGCCCCAAGCCGGTTCGCGCCAGAAAAGTCCTGCGGTTCAGTCGCAGCGAATCAATTGCGGACAACGGTTTCATCAAGATTCAATAAAGTACGGGTTACAGCCGTCCACGCAGCCACCTCAACCGGATTCAGGGCCGCGTCCGGAATGCGGGCACCCACGGCCAAAAGCGCCTTCACTGCCTCAGCGTCCTCCCCGAATCGCTGCCGCTCAGAGTCCACCAACGCCTCCATCACCTCCAGCTCCCCCGCCTGCGGTTGACGAGCCAACACCTGCCGGTAAACCCACCCGATCCGGTCCGATGCCGTCCGCCCACCCTCCCGGACTGCGCGCTCAGCCAACACACGCGCTGCTTCAACATACACCGGATCGTTCAGCAGGGTCAGCGCCTGCAGGGGCGTGTTCGACATCACCCGCTCAGCAGTGCTCTCCTCACGCGGACAGGCGTCAAAGCTCAACAACCCCGGATGCAGGAATGTGCGACACCAGAAAACATAGAGGCCGCGACGGTAGATCTGATCGCCGCTATCAGCCTGCCAGGTTCGCTTGGGGAAGTTCAAATGATCCCAATACCCCTCAGGCTGGTAGGGTTTCACGCTCGCCCCACCCACCTCGCCCGCAAGCAATCCGCTCACCGCCAGCGCATTGTCCCGAATCACCTCCGCATCCAGTCGCACCCGGGATTGGCGCGCCACCCATCGATTGAACGGATCCTTCTCCCGCAGCTCCGGACTGGCCACGGAAGTCTGCCGATAGGCAGCCGACGAAACCATCAGTCTCACGAGATGCTTTATATCCCATCCGCTGTCCATGAACTCGGCCGCCAGCCAGTCCAGCAACTCAGGGTGCTTGGGCCATTCACCCTGTGATCCGAAATCCGTGACGTTCTTGGACAAGCCCACCCCAAAATACAACCGCCACAGACGGTTCACAAAAACCCGCGCAGTCAGCGGGTTGTCCCTCGAACCCAGCCACCGGCCCAACTCCACCCGGCTCTGCCGCACACCGTCACCAGACAGCTCCCCATTCCTGATAAAGCCGGGAGGGGCCGGTTCAACAACCTTACCGGAATCATCCATCCAGTTGCCGCGCGGCAGCATCCGGGTCACGCGCGGCTCAGTGGTCGTGGTCATGAGGGTCGTGGGTATCATTTTCACCAACGCCTCGCGCTCCTCAACCACTTGCACCAGCTCAGCACGCACACCATCCAGAATGGGCGAAACCGCAAGAAAACGTTGCTCCAAAACAGTCGCCTGGTCCGGAGTCCGCTCCGGCTGCCTCACCTGCAGTGCCTCCAGAATCTCCGGGGGCACGCCTCGGGGATCCAGAGAAGGATGATCCATGCCGCTTAACGCCAGCCGCAGCCGGCCCACGTTGTGCTGGGCATAGTCGGACTCATGGCGCAGGCGAACACGCAACATCCCGGCCGGCCCCGCAGGAAGTGGCCGGTTCAAATGCAGGATCACCCGGTGATCCGCCGGCTTCTCGTGCCCCGAAACCGCCCACCCCGTATTCGCTTTGCCATCGATCAGAGCCGACGCCGGCCACCCTGATTGCTCAAAATCTGCCACAGCACTCCCGACCTGAATCCTCTCCTCACTCCCGTCCGCCCTCACCCAGTCGATTTCGATCTCGGTCAGCACAAAGTTGCCGTTGCCCCTGCTGAGTCCCCGGTTCGGAAAATCCGGATGCACCAGAGTCTCCAAGCGCAACGCACTCACGGGCTCCTCCGGCAACGGCAGGAGAAAAGTATAGGTATCGTTCCTGGGATTCTCGCCGGTGCTAAGCAGCGTGCCGTCATCCAGCAGCTCAAACCGCGCCCCTCCCTCACTCTTGCTCACTAGTGGCCGGGCCACGGACCACGCCGGCCTGCCGGATTGAAGCCGCTCTTCCAGCGTCGCAACCCAGGCCTTGAAGGCAGGCTGAAGATCCAACCCCAAGGTAGCCAGACGCTGCTGCAGCGCTTCCTGCTTCCGGTCCAGCTCTTCAAGCTCTCGGGATTGCTCAGCGCTGGGAACAGGAGAGCCCTTGCGAGTCCCAACCCCCTGCTCTTCAATGTCGGCGAAATAGGCCGATAGCCGGTAAAAGTCCTCCATCGTGTAGGGGTCAAACTTGTGGTCGTGGCATTCTGCACAACCGGTGGTCGACCCCAGCCAGACTGTCCCCACGGACCGAACCCGCTCAGCCGCATACTTGGCCAGATACTCCTTGGGCTGCGACCCCCCTTCCTCCGTGCTCCGACCCAAACGGTTGTAAGTGGAAGCCACCCGCGTCTCAAGGGTGGCACCAGGCAACAGGTCCCCGGCAACCTGCTCCAAGGTAAAACGGTCGAACGGCTTGTTCTCGTTAAATGCCCGAATCACGTAATCCCGGTAAGGCCAGACGCTGCGGTAGTTATCCGCATGAAAGCCGTCGGTATCCGCATAACGCACCAGATCCAGCCAATACATCGCCATGCGCTCACCATAATGCGGCGATGCCAGCATCCGATCCACCCACTTGCCCCACGCACCAGGATCCACATCGGATTCGAACGCGGCAACATCCTCCGAGCTCGGGGGAAGACCCGTAAGGTCGAAGCTAAGTCGACGCAACAGCGTGTGTCGGTCCGCCTCGGGCGAAGGACGCAACCCCCGCTGCTGCATCCGGGAATATAAAAAACGATCGATCGCACTACTTGACCACGCAGCCTCGGCCACCTCCGGCACCGAGGGCCTGCGAACCGGCTGATATGCCCAATGCCCCTCCCACACCGCACCCTCCTCAATCCATCGCCGCAACAATTCCTTCTGCTCAACGGTCAGCACTTTGCCCGTCTCAGGCGGCGGCATCAAATCCACCGAATCCGCAGTCATCACACGCTGCAAAAGCAAACTCCCATCCGCATCCCCCGACACCACGATGCCCGCACCATCACGCTCCTCAAACAGACCGTCCCGCGTATCCAAACGCAGCCTCGCCTTCCTCGTCGCCCCATCCGGCCCGTGACACGCAAAACACGCATCAGAAAGGATCGGCCGGATATCACGGTTGAAACTCACCTGGGATACACCATCATCCGCCAACAAGGAACCAGCCCCCAAAAGGAACAAGACAACTGTCCAAAGCCCGCCCCGACACCAGAGCCCACGTCTCATGAAACCGCACAAAAGCTCACTGCTAATATCAAACATGGTGATTGCTTACCCACTTCATCCCCGCCACCCCGGAGTGTCAAGCACCAGACAAGCGTCATTTACACCAGCCCTGGAGACAGTTAACCTCCCGCCCAGTCACAAGTTAATCCAGCCCCCGGCTGCCCCATACCGCCATGTCCACGCCCCAAGCCCAGCCACATAAATCCCCCATCGCCACCCCATTGCTCGCGCTGACCCTCGCCATAACTCCAGTCACGCAGAGCGCCTCCTGGATGATTTCCGGGAACGAAAACAAACTGGACCTCACCTCCGGCGCCGCCAAAGTCGTCCCCAACGCAGAACCCGACTCCATCACACTCCTCGATTTCGCGAAGTTCCCGCCCGCAGTCAGCCATCTGCCAAATATACCCAACACAGTCATCGGTCCCCCTTCCAACATCGCAATTCATCCCTCCGGCCAGCTCGCCCTGATCGCCAACTCCGTTGAAGTCGACCCGCAGGACCCCGCCAAAACCACCCCCACCACCCAGATCCACATTCTGGATCTCTCCCTCCCGCAACCAGCCATCCTCGGCGAAGTCCACGCCGGGAAACAACCCTCCGGCATCTCCTTCACCCCCGATGGCAAATTCGCCCTCGTCGCCAACCGCGCAGACGGCACCATCTCCGTGGTGGAGGTGTCGGGTAAACAAGTCCGGGTCAAGTCAACCGTCCAGGTCTGCGCGCAGGAATTGAGCATCTCTGACGTTGCCATCCACCCCAACGGGAAGCTCGCGCTCGCCAGTATACAGAAAGGAGGCTACCTCCAGACGCTGTCCATCAACTCGGGGGTCGTGCGCACCAACAACCAGCAGATCTCCGTCTACGGCAACCCCTACCGCTGCGTTATCACGCCCGACGGCGCCTTCGGTCTCACCGCCGGCCAGGGCGCAGGAAATGGACTCGATTCCGATGCCCTGACAGTCGTCGACCTTCAGGGGCCCAACCCACGCACGGTCGACTATGTCCCGCTGGCCGCCGTTCCGGAATCAATCGAAATCAGTCCCGATGGCCAGCTCGTCGCCGCCGTGCTCATGAACGGCTCCAACCTCCCCGCCAACCACCCGAACTACAACCCCCACGGTCTCGTCGCCCTGGTCGAACGCCAAGCCAACTCGTTCCGCCGTGTCCAACTCGTCCCGGTCGGCCGTATCCCCGAGGGAGTGGCGTTCTCACCCGATGGCAAATATCTCGTGGTACAATGCCACCCGGACAGAAAGCTGTGGGTCCTCAACGTGAAACAGAACCGACTCGAAGACGCCGGCGTGCGGATCGACGTCCCAGGCATGCCGTCCTCCCTGCGAGCCGCCTATTGAAAACGCAAGCTCCGGATCAAAACACCATGAAGCAAAGCCTCCTCGCCCTCGCTCTAGTCGCCCTGCTCTTCTCCGGCTGTAAACCACCCTCCGACGGTGCCCCCGCCGCAGGAGCAACCGCATCCTATCCCAACCGCACCATCACCCTGATCTGTCCCTGGGCCGCCGGAGGTGGAACTGACCGACTGTCACGCTTCATGGCCGACCAGCTGCAGCGCGAGCTCGGCAAACCTGTCGTGGTCGTCAATCGCACAGGCGGCAGTGGCGCCGTCGGTCATTCAGCCGGCTCAACCGCCCGCCCCGACGGCTACACCATCACCATGGCAACGTTCGAACTCAGCACGATGCACTGGATGGGCATCTCCCCCCTCAGTTACCAGGACTTCGAGCCCATCATCGCCCTCAATAGCGATGCCGCCGCAATCATCGTGCGCGCTGATGCACCCTGGAATTCACTGCAAGACCTCGTAGCCCATATCCGTGAAAACCCAGGAAAGCTCAAAATGTCCGGAACGTCCACCGGCGGCGCCTGGGACCTTGCCCGCGCAGGCTTCCAGCTCGCCGCTGAACTTCCCGTCGACAGCGTTCTCTGGGTCCCAACCCAAGGCTCAGCCCCCTCCCTCGTCGAACTCCTCGGCGGCCACATCGACGTCGTCTGCTGCAGCATTCCAGAGGCCGCGTCGCAAATCGAGGCCGGCCAACTCCGCGCTATCGCTGTCATGGCTCCGGAGCGACTCGAGGATCAACCCGAGGTTCCCACGGTCCATGAAGCGGGCATCGACTGGGAAGCTGTCGGCTGGCGGGGACTCATGGTCCCCAATAATACGCCTGCCGAAATCGTTGAACTGATCCACCAAAAGGCAGAAACAATCGTCAAATCGGACGCGTTCAAGGATTTCATGAAGAAGAACGGCTTCGATATCACAGTCCGCGGTCCCAAACCCTTTGAAGAATTCCTCGCCAAACAGGACGCTCAATGGCACACGGTCATCGAAGCGGCCGGATACGCGAAGCAATGAGCATCCCACCACCATCAGACCCGCCGACCAGGACTTTAGGGCCGGTCCTGATCGGTATGGGTGTCTTGGTCCTGTGCCTCACGAGAACCATTCCAAATGAAGCCCTAGGCAATAATGCCGACCCCGGCCCAAGGACTTTTCCCATCGCCACCGCCTCAATCCTCCTGGCCGGCGGACTCTATGAACTCATCCGCTACTTCGCCAGCCGCAGACGGCTCGCCTGCCACGCCTCCACACGACCTCCGACAGCCAGCCCCCCCGCCGCAGACAATATCCAGGCTCTATTCTTGATCATCGGACTTGTCGTCTACCTCCTCGCCATGCCTTGGTTGGGCTTCCCTACCGCCACCCTGGTCTTCTCCATCGCCCTCATGCTGCGCCTGGGCGCAGGCAAAGCCATGGCAGCAACCGCCTCCGCCGGCCTGGTCCTCGCCATCTACCTTCTGTTCGTGCTGCTGTTTAAAGTACAACTGCCCCCCGGCGTATTGGGACTCTCGTGGTGATCACCGAACTCCTCCAACCCATGGTTCTCCTGCCATGGCTGCTCGCCATGGCCTTTGGCTTGTTCGTGGGCGCCACCCCAGGTCTCACCGCCACCATGGCCGTCGCTCTCATCGTCCCCATCAGCTTCTATATGCCAGACCCCACAACCGGCCTGGCCATGATCATCGGCGTCAGCTTCACCGCCATCTTCGCAGGAGATATCCCCGCAGTCTTCCTCCGTATCCCGGGCACCCCAGCCTCCGCAGCTACCACCCTCGATGGCCACGCCCTCGCACTGCAGGGCAAAGCCGGCCCCACCCTGCTCGTCGACCTCCTCTGCTCCTGCCTCGGCGGACTCATCGGCGTGCTGCTCCTCATCTTCCTCGCCCCATGGCTCGCCAGCTTCGCACTCCGATTCAGTAACTATGAATACTTCTGGCTCGCCGTCCTCGGCCTCTCACTCAGTGCCGCCGTCAGCACCGGCTCCACCCTCAAAGGACTACTCGCAGCCGTGCTCGGAATCCTCATCTCCACCGTTGGCATCGACACGGTCGCCGGCGCCCCACGCTTCACCTTCAAGCAAAGCGACCTCATGGGCGGAATCGGTTTCATCCCCGTCATGATCGGCCTGTTCGGCCTCTCCGAAGTCATCCGAAATGTCCGCCGCCCCGAATCGCTGTCAGCCCCAAGCATCAAGGATACGGAACGAACCAGTATCCTCAAGGCGCTCTCAACCATGGCCCGACATTGGTCCACCATCCTCAAAGGCTCAGTCGTCGGCACCGTCGTTGGCGCCCTCCCCGGCGCAGGTGCCGATATCGCCGCCTGGGGCGCCTACGGCCTGGAGCAGAAAACCTCGCGCCACCCAGAACGGTTCGGCAAAGGCACCATGGAAGGTGTCATCGCCCCCGCCAGTGCCCACAACGGGGCCGTCGCCGGCGCCTGGATTCCCGCCCTCGTCTTCGGCATCCCCGGCGATTCCGTCACGGCCATCGTCATCGGCGCCATGCTCATGTACAACCTCAAACCTGGCCCGCTCATCTTCGAACAAAGCGCCCACCAGGTACACTCCATCTTCGCCATCGCTCTCGTCACCCAGTTCCTCCTCATCCCTTGCGGCCTCCTCGGCATCAAACTCTTCTCCTGGATCCTCCGCCTCCCCAGAAGCCTGGTCATGGTCGGCGTGGTCATATTCTCCATCGTCGGCGCCTACGCGCTGAACAACAGCATCTTCGATGTCTACATCATGGCCGCATTCGGACTCATCGGGTTTTACCTCGAATCCCAGCGTATGCCTATGGGCCCGCTCATCCTCGGCCTCATCCTCGGCCCCATGGTGGAGGAGAATTTCCGCACCGGACTCATCAAATCACACGGCAGCTTCGAACCCTTCCTCTCCCGCCCCATCAGCGCCACGCTCTGGATCCTCCTCGCCGCCTCGTTCGCCCTGCCCATACTCATGAAACTGCTGAAACGCCGCCAGGCCAGCACCTCTCTCCCGTCTCCAAGTAACCCCAAACGGAACGGGGATTAATCCTCAACTCCACAGGCGGTCATGCGACCGGTCCTTATCCCACTCCGGTGTTGGCTTGAAGTAATCATCCCGCTCCAACAGGTGTTCCTTCACTACGTCCTCGTTCAACTCCACACCTAACCCCGGACCTTCCGGCACAATCGCAAACCCATCCTGCACCAGGGGCTTGATCGGCCCGGTCACCATGTCCTCCCACCACGGCACATCCACGCTGTGATGCTCCAAGGCGACAAAATTCTGCGTTGCGGCCGCACAGTGCACATTCGCCATGAATGAAATGGGCGACCCAGCAAAGTGCATGGCCATGGGAACACCGTGCTCCTCCGCATAATCCCCAATCCTCTTGGTCTCGAGAATCCCGCCGGAAGTCGCCAGATCCGGATGAACCATGTCCACGGCATGCGCATCAATCAACTTGATGAACTCCTCCTTCAGGTAAATGTCCTCACCGGTCAGCGTCGGACAACTGATCGCCTGCGTAATCTCCTTCCACAGATCCGTGTATTCCCAGGGAATCATGTCCTCCAGCCAGGCCATCTGATAAGGCTCCAGCGCCTTCCCCAGCCGAATGCAGCTATTCACCCCAATATGACCGAAATGATCCGCCGCCAAGGGAAGATCTGTACCAATCGCCTCGCGGATCGCCGCCACAAATTCCACCATCAACTCAATCCCCTTCTCCGTAATCTCCACCTGCGTGAACGGATGCTTGGTGTTGTTGTACTCCCGCCAGTCAAAACCACCAGGCACGGTCAAGGTTCCCGGAATGTCACGAATCAGGCTGATCCCCAAATCCATCTTCAAATACTTGAACCCCTTGTCGACCCGCTCCTTCATCCGCTTCGCGTAGACTGCCTTGTCCCTGGATTGCGTCGTGTCCGTGTACAGGCGCACCTTGTCCCGGTAACGCCCCCCTAGCATCTGGTAAACGGGCACCCCATACGCCTTGCCCGCTAAATCCCATAAAGCCATCTCCACCCCGCAGACTCCTCCACCCTGTCGGCCATGATGACCGAACTGTTTGATCTTCTTGAAAATCTTCTCAACGTTGCAGGGATTCTCGCCCAACAACCGGCTCTTCAGCATCAGGGCATAATTCCGGCTCCCACCATCCCGCACCTCACCATAACCCGATATACCCTGGTTGGTGTCGATGCGAATCAACGGCACCCGCATCGGCGCACCAGTAATCTCTGCAATCCGCAGATCCGTGATCTTCAAGTCCGACGGACTCGAATTGCGGTTCACCCGTTGGGTCAACGCCTCAACCTGCTCCTCCGCACTCGCTTCCATCAACCCGGCTAAACTCATCCCACCGAACAGGGCGCCCTTCAGGAACGACCGACGGTCAGAAGCAACATCAACAACAGCAGAACCAGCAGGTAACTTTGACATGGGTATAAGTCTTCCAGTGTTTACACACACAGTGCGAATCGGGGTCTTCACCGCGAAGTCTACCCACGCTACAACCCAACAGGCAACCCGCTAAAACCACCAAACCAAACGGAAAAATGCACCACCACGGGGCATGCCAAGGCAAACCCATCGGAAAGCCGACTTGA
Source organism: Verrucomicrobiota bacterium (assembly GCA_046047235.1). Taxonomy (GTDB): domain Bacteria; phylum Verrucomicrobiota; class Verrucomicrobiia; order Limisphaerales; family JAHDYP01; genus JBMTVN01. The sequence continues at coordinate 66,915 of JBJOII010000020.1, forward strand.
TTCAAACGTCGCGATCTCTAACCTCTCAGTCACACAACGACCCCCTCAGATCATGCGCATACCCCTGCCCCAATCATTCAGATTCACTGTGTGCAATTGCGTTCTGGCTGCCCTCGTCAGCCTGCCAACCCAGATCGCGTATGCTGTGAACCTAACCCCTGACCAGATTCAGGCCCTCACGCCGGACTGGAAGGGTGAACGCACTACCGACGGACGCCCAAAGGTGTCCACTGACATCCTTCAACGCATGAAGAGCGTGAGTCTCGAGGAAGCCTGGGGCGTCCTCCAAGGAGCAGGATACAAAAACCAGTTCGAGGGGGGCTGGTTGATCCTCCACCCTGACGAAGTCATGGTCGGAAGAGCCGTGACGGCTCTCTACCTCCCCAGCCGGCCTGATCTCGACGAAAGGGTCAAGGAACTGGGAAAGGAACAGAAACGCATCGGCCCCTCGAATTCCTGGCCCATTGATGTGCTGGAACCAGGAGATCTTTATGTGGCCGACGGCTTCGGCAAGATCATCGACGGCACCCTGATCGGCGATAACCTCGGCAATGCCATCTACGCCAAGTCCGGCAACGGAGTTGTATTCCACGGCTCCGCCCGTGATGTCGAGGGGCTCTCTGAGATCGAAGGCTTCAACGCTTTTGTACGTGGATGGGACCCCTCAGCCATCAAGGACATGACCATGGCCCAACTCAACGGCCCCATCAACCTGGGCCGCGTCACGGTCCTACCGGGTGATGTGGTGCTGGCCAAACGCGGCGGCGTAATCTTCATCCCGGCGCACCTGGCTGAGCAAGTAGTCACCCGCTCCGAAGTGATCCGCCTGAAAGACCGCTTTGGTCACCAGCGCCTGCGTGAAGGGAAATACACACCCGGCCAAATCGACCGCGCCTGGTCCGACGACATCAAGCAGGACTTCCTGCAGTGGTTTGAAGCACTGACAGAGAAACCGCCCATGTCCAAGGACCGGATCAAGGAACTGATATGAAACGCAGAGACCTCCTCAAAAGCCTCGGCCTTGGCACCGCCGCCGGGGCGTATGCATTGTTCGACCGCCCCCGACTGCAGTCGGCCGAATATGCGAACGCAACCCGAGGCCTCGCGCCGCTGAAAATTACAAGGGTCCGCGCCATCCAGACAGCGCCACAGGGCAACCGGCTGACAGTCGTCAAGGTCGAGACAAGCGAACCCGGGCTCTATGGACTGGGCTGCGCCACCTTCAACCAACGTGCCCTGCCGGTAGCCAGCGCCATTAACGACTACCTGGATCCGTTCGCTCGCGGCCGTGACGTCGACAATATTGAGGACGTCTGGCAGACCGCCTTCACCAGCTCCTACTGGCGGAATGGACCTGTGCTCAACAACGCCTTGTCCGGACTCGACCAGGCCCTCTGGGATATCAAAGGCAAACGGGCCAACATGCCCGTCTACCAGCTGCTTGGCGGCAAGTGCCGCTTTGCCGTGGACTGCTATTCCCACGCATCAGGACGCGACTTCGACCAGCTCACCGAAAGTGTCAAAAGACTCATGGCGGAGGGATACCGCCACATACGCATTCAACTCGGCGGCTATGGATCACCCCATCTGTCCACCACTCCTGACTTCAAGGACGCGGGCTTCGGCCGCGAGGACGACAGCCACATGGATGCCCTCCCCTACCTGCAGACCACGCCGAGAATGTTCGCCCATATTCGCGAACAGTGTGGCGAGCAAATCGAACTGCTGCACGATATCCATGAACGCATCCACCCCCGTGATGCGATTCGCCTCCTCCAGCAGCTGGAAGAGTTCCGTCCTTTCTTCATCGAGGATCCGGTTTCACCGGAAGACAACGGCTACTTCGAGCTCATCCGACAGAAGACCACGGTCCCCATCGCCATGGGCGAACTGTTCAACAACCCTCATGAATGGGTGGATCTAATCGCCAAACGCTACATCGATTTTATCCGCGTCCATATCTCCCAGATTGGAGGGCTAAGCGTAGCCCGTAAACTCGCCACGCTGGGAGAATGGTTCAACGTCCGCACTGCTTGGCATGGCCCCGGCGATGTCTCCCCTGTCGGCCACGCCGCCAATGCCCACCTCGATCTGGCCATTTCCAACTTCGGCATCCAGGAAGCTGTCCGCTTCAACGATGCCATGCGCGAAGTCTTCCCGGGATCACCCACCATGGAAAACGGCTACATGCACGTGAACGAAGCACCGGGCTTCGGGGTAGACCTCAATGAAGAGGCCGCAAAACGCTTCCCTTTCCCGGAGGACCCAGGCTATTGGCGCCCCATACGACGTCGCGATGGCACCTCAGTGAAGCCGTAAGCCACGATCACCCGCAGAACTGTCCTCCACCGGGCAGGAAGTATACTCTCTACTCTCTCCCCTCTCCCCTCTCCCGAAAAAGACACCGCCCCCGCTTTCACCAGAAAGCGGGGGCGGCAGATCCAATCCAAACAACCTACACCTGCGAGTAAGGCGCTGCGACCAGCTGGCGGTTGGTGATACCACACAGGATCGCCTTGTCGGCATACTCCGCCATCCCCTTCAGCCGGAGCCAGTCGGGGTGGGCGAGGAACTTCTTCCAGGCCGCCTGCTGGGCTTCCAGGCTTTCGAAGGCCAGCATGTAGGTCAGGTTCGGCATCTGGCCTCCTGCCAGGGTTTGTCCGAAGAAAACCGGGTTCAAACCCACCTCGCGGAAAATACGAATCTCGCCGGCATCGTTGAACATCTCGATCTTCTTGAGCCCGGTCTTTTCACTCGGACTCTCGTAGGTACGCAACTGGAAGACCCGTCCCGGATTCTTCACCGGAGTCTCCATCTGCGGCATGCCTGCGAAGGAAAGCAGCAACCAGCTTTCAACACGCTTGTAAGCCGGGGAGCCCGCCGTGGCGTTGATGTAGTCTGCACCGCGCGAAAGAAACTCGGAGTCCTCAGCCAGGCGCTGGCCAAAGGCCGCGTAGGACTCCATGGATTTATGGGGCGTCAACACCCAGACCGGCCCCAGATCCTTCTCAGGATAGAAGACGCCAATTGGCTTCACCCCCAGCCGGTTTGCCGCAGGAATAGCAGCGTTCTTCAGGAAATCATCCAGCCCCTTGCGCTGAGCCTCGGTCTCGACGGTATATTGGCGCAGCTCGTAAAACTCCCGCACTCCACCGGAAGCAGCTTGGCTATTCATGGTCAGGGCAGCGGCACCTGCTGTGCCGGACAGGGCAAGAAAGTCTCTTCGGTTCATCATGGTGAGCCGCGATCATAGCGATTCACCCGATTTTAGCCACCGCTTTGTTGAAACCCAAATCCCCCTCCGCCCGGTGTTTCGATCGTCATTACATCCCCCGCCTCCGCCTCCAGGCGAACCTTGCCAGGCAACAACTCCTCCTCAGCTGAGCCCCGCCGCTGCACCCGATTCCGCCCCTCCAAGCCTGCGGATCCTCCGGCCAGCCCAAACGGGCGAAAATCACCCCTTCGCTCAGTCAGCAGTGAAACCGTCAACGGCCTCAGAAACTCCAACCTCCGCGTGATCCCATCCCCACCCTTGCGTCGCCCACTCCCTCCAGACCCCCTCCGGATGCTAAACTCCTGGACTCTGACTGGATATCGCCGCTCCAACACCTCGGCATCCGTGAGACGGGTGTTGGTCATGTGCGTGTGAACCGCATGTGCGCCGTCCGAATCAGGCGTAGCTCCGCTCCCCCCGCAGATCGTCTCGTAATAGCCAAATGTGCCGTCCCCAAAAGTAAGGTTGTTCATCGTCCCCTGGCTGGCAGCCGCCACACCCAAAGCCCCAAGCAACACATCCACCACCCGCTGGGATGTCTCCACATTCCCGCCAACCATAGCCGGACTGCTTGCCGGCGTCTCTCCAGGCCGGGGGTTCAATAGACATTCAGGCAAAACGATCCGCACTGGCTCGAGAACCCCGCTGTTCAAGGGAATGTCTTCCCGGATCAAACAACGAAATACATACAAGGTCGCAGCTGTAGTAATCGCCCGGTTGGCATTCAGGTTCGACGCCAGCACCGGACCCGTGCCCGTGAAATCGACCTCTGCTTCAGCACCCCTAACTGTCACACGCACGCTCACCGGGGAACCGTCGTCCAGATAGTCCGTGCGCTCATACACCCCGTCAGGCACGGCCCCCAGCGCCATGCGCATTTTTTCGGCAGCAGCCCTCTGGATGTGCTGCATGTAGGCCATCACCGTGGCCAGGCCATGGCGGGCAACGAGCTCCCGCAACTGCAGCACACCAGAATGATTCGCAGCAACCTGTGCAGCGATGTCCGCCATGTTGTTCTCAATCGAACGACTCGGATACGGCCCTGAAGCAAGCAATTCTCGCAATCCCCCCTCCTTCGAAACCCCTGCCTCAACCAGCTTGTAAAGGTGGATCACAACACCCTCCTCCGCGAGATTCCGGGAGAACGGCGGCATGCTGCCGGGCACAATCCCTCCAATCTCAGAATGATGCGCCCGGCTCGCCGTCAAAAAGATCAACCGACCCGACTCGGTATCATGCACCGGAGTAACAACTGTCACGTCCGGCAAATGCGACCCGCCCCGGAATGGATCATTAGTCACGTAAACATCCCCCACACCAGGGTCCGGAATATCCGCCAGCATGCGCTTCACGGTTTCGCTCATCGCGCCGAGATGAACAGGTATGTGCGGCGCGTTCACCACCAGATCCCCGGATGGCGTGAAAATCGCACAGCTAAAATCCAACCTCTCCTTCACGTTGGTGGAAATGGAGGTCCTCTGCAGCGTCACCCCCATCTGCTCCGCCACTGAAGCGAAAAGGTTGTTGAAGATCTCCAGCCGAATCGGGTCAACCGAACGAAGATCCGCTTCAGCCGATACCCCCTCTGATCCAGCCTCGACCACCGCCCCACAAACAGTCTCGTCCAACAGCAACAATTCGCCTCGCGCCTCGACCCTCACTGAAAAACCCGGATCAATCACGACAGTAGATGTGGGCTCGCAGACAATCGCCGGGCCACTAAAACAATCACCAGGTCGCAGCTGGTCCCGCAAATAAACGTCCACCTCCGTTGTCACCCCCTCAAACACAGCCTGCGTCACCGAATACGGTTCGGGACTGCGAGCAACCAGCCCAGCAGCATGATCCGGTGGAACCGAGACTTCACCCACTACCTCAACACGCGCCACCGCCATCTCGAGCTCGCGCCCCTCATGACAGTACCCATACAACTGCCGGTGAAGCCCTTCATAGGCCGCACGCCAATCCCCATCCGCAGGTGACTCCACCGCGATGGTTGCATCCACACCCTTATACCTCAGCTCCAACCAAAGCACCGGATCCCGCACACAATCCTCACGAACCCCTTCCCCCAACACCTCGGACCGCGCCTGGGCAGCAAGTTCTTCAAATACCCGCTGCACCTCCGCCATGTTCTCCCTGCTGAGCGGCATCAGCAGGGACCGCTCTGCAAAGCGACGGACATCCGCATGTCCAATACCATACGCACTTAAAATGCCCGCATACGGATGCACCAGAACCCTCCGGGACCCCAGCAACCGTGCAACTGCACAGACATGCTGGGCCCCAGCCCCCCCAAAGCTCACTAAAACATAATCGGCCGGGTCATAGCCCTTCGCCACCGAGATCCGACGGATCGCCCGTACCATGTTCTCATTGGCAATTTGCCGAAATCCCTCAGCCAGTTCCTCCGGAGCATACTCCTTCCCCAGGGGTGACCGGGCAATCTCGGCACACAACTCCTGCAACCGCTCCCTCACCACCGACAAGTCCAACGGAAACGGAAAACGCCCGGGGAGGATGCGACCAAGGAACAGGTTCACGTCCGTCACGGTCAGCGGTCCTCCCTTCCCATAACAAGCCGGCCCCGGATCCGCCCCCGCGCTC
>JBJOII010000021.1:0-46273 GCA_046047235.1 Verrucomicrobiota bacterium
GTTCGCCAAAGCCAATCGCAGCGGTCTCCCCAATGCAGAAGGACGGCACGTGCTCTGCGATGGAGGACAGCCTTTTGCAGCCAACGCGCCCAGAGCAGTCGCCGCGCGAATCCCTTGTCGCAACGCCGGGCTATTCTGGTTTGCGCATCCTCCCAGGTTTGCTCGCCACGGCTATAGGCCGCCAGGACTTCGGCAGCCCAGACGGCGGACTCGAGGGCCATCGACATTCCGTTCCCGGTTATGGGTGGGATCATCGTCAGGGCATCACCAACGCAGCAGTCTGTGGTTTTGACTGCACTTGCCGGGTTGAGGTTCAGGCCGGAGACAGCACAGAACGAGTCGGTGATGAACTCTGCCTCCTGCAGGCGTTGGTGGAGCGAGGAGCCGGCCGGGCCGCGGAGGAAATCGCGCCAGTGCGAGGCCAGTTCCGGTAGCGGTCCCTCCACCGCAAACAATCCGCTGGCATTGACCGCCCCGCCGGGCAGTCGGCATAGCCCTACGTAGGCGTCGCGCAGGAAATGCATTTCCAAATCAGCTTCGAGCGTGACTCCCACGCAGTGGGCCTTGAGTCCGATCCATCTGGAGTGTGGTTGGCTGGTTGCGATGCGTCGTCCGGTAGCACGGACTGTCCCGGCAGGGTATGGGCCCAGGTTAAGCCGATTGCGCTCGTGCAAGATGCCTCCCAATCGCCGGAACTCAGCTGCAAGCAGTTGATCCATGGTGTGGCGAGACAGGCAGAGCGCATTCCGGGGAAGTGCTTTTGTGCGGTAGCGACGGTCTTCCGTATAGAAGGCTGCGGTTCGGGCTTCCAGGGCACCTGCCGCGATGAATTGTGGATACAAGTCCAGCGTCCGGAGGACGTCGATGCCGCCGCCGCATATGAACTCGCCACAGACGCGGTGCCGGGGATAGGAGCCTGCTTCGTAGAGGGTTACGGGGATCTCTTGCCTCCTCAGGGCAATGCCGAGCGTGAGCCCTGCCAGTCCTCCTCCTGCAATCGTGATGGGATGCAAGCTGTTCACGCGCGTTGGGCCAGGAAAAGTTGGCTGAAAATGCCTGCGCGCTGCTCGCGCAATTGCCAGGTTGATGGATCTGGCCACAAGGATGATAGCTCTCCGACCTGGAAGCCGGCCCGAACGCTGACCGTGGCATCGTGTCGAGTTACGGCATTGGCGCCGATGACTCCGAGCATTTTGCTGGCCACCAGTGACCATGGATCCCGGTGTGGTTCGCAGGCGCAAAACAGGTCTGCCTTGGTGGCGACGGTCCTGAAGAGTGAGGCCAGGCTTTCTGACGTGAAATGGTGTAGGAAGAGATTGGTGAACACCCATGTGCCTGATTCAACCGGCTGCTCCTGCAGCCATTCCAACGCGTCCGCTTGTATCACTCTGGGGTTGAAACCGAGGCTGGATAGCGCTGCGACGACGGAGGAGTCCCGGACTCCGCTGCGATCCACGAGCAGCAGTTCAGTGCCCCGTGCGAGCGAGGGCAGGCGACGCACGCAGTCCAGCAACACGGCGCCATCCCCCGCGCCCAGATCCACGATGCGCCGCGGCCTTGTTCCTGAGGTGGCCGGACGCACTGCATCGGCCATGAGACGGGCGTTGCCCATGAGGGCATTAATCCAGCGCAGGTCGCGTCGGGAGCCAATTGCAAGGGGGTCGTTGGCCGGCAATTCGTCCAGCAACTCGGGATGGAGACTCCGTTTGTTCATGATTCGGCCGGCTGAGAGTGGGTTATTGGACCTGCAATAGAGCGCCATGGCAACTGAACCCGGCGCCGAACGAACATAACCACCACCAACCTCCACTGGCTCCTCCGGCAAGGGCACGCTGCAGGGCAAAATACAGGCTGGCGCTGCTCATATTGCCGTACTCCCGCAGTACCTCCGCGCTCCACTGCAAATCGTCCGGGTCGAGGTTCAGCTTTTGCCGCAAGGCCTTGAGCACGTCACGTCCGCCGGGATGCATCATCCAACCCCGGATGGCTTCGCGGGATACGGACGACTTGGTCAATGCTTGCTCCAATACCTCTGCAGCTGCGTCGGCCGCCATGGCTGGCACCTCCGGCTTGAGGATGTTGCGCAGGAGACCACCCCGCTGTTCAAAGCGAAGTTCGTCACGCTGGGCTGGCTTAAGGACCGAGGCAGCGCCTTTCCATTCCATGCGGCGGGAGTGCTCAGCCGGGTTGCGAGACCATACTGCCGCGCCTGCGCCGTCGCCAAACAAGCAGTTGCTGATCAGGACTCCAGGGTCATCATCGAAGTAGGTCGCGGCGCTGCAGACCTCGACGCAGACCGACAGCACCTTGTTGGCGCGATCCCCGGCCAGCAAGGCTTCAGCCGTTCTCCAGTTCGGTATAGCCGCGCCGCATCCCTGACCCACCAGGTCCAGGGCAAGCACATTGGCCGGCAGTGCAAGGCGTTCCGCCACATAGCTGGTCAGTCCCGGGCAGAGATAGCCTGTGCATGTGCTGATGACGACGGCGTCGATGTCACTGGCCTTGCAGTGTGCGTTGTTCAGTGCCCGTTCGGCTGCCTGCGCGGCGATCAAAGGTGCATGGTGGGCGAACCGGTGGTGCAGGGTATCCGGGTTGAGGTCGAGTCCTTCCGCGATGCTGTTCAGTGCGAGGTGTCTGGCTTCGATGCCGTTGTTGCCGAGGAGGACTTTGCGCAGGATCGAGCGGGAGCGCGGTTGCAGGGTCGCAAAAAGTCCAGAGGTCTGAAGGGCTTCGTAACACTCCCGCTGTGTGTAGCGGTGTGGAGGTATGCTGGTGCCGAGTCCAGTGATGAACATGCCGAAGAGTAGCGCAGGACTTGCAAATAAGCCAAATTGACGGGTTGAGTTTTCAGGCAAGATGGGGCAGGGCGCGGCAGCGTGTTTTGAAGCCGGTTCCGCGAGGCCTCCTTCACCTCCGGCCTGTCGTGCTTGATATGACACAGAGGTGGAGTGACCGATATGACCCCGGCTCGGTGAACCCGGCGCAAGAGCAGTTGCCGAACCTCGTTGGGGCCCGGCATTGTGATGCCGGATTCCGTTCGCGAAGCAGGCTGAAGGTCAGGTCGACCCCTGATGCCTCTGGGATTTAGTTCGAAGGGGCGAGTTGAAGGCGGTGCATGGAACAGGCGGGGAGCTGTTGCTCACTGGTGGTGATCCGAGGTCGAGAGGTTTACCTCATTGCGACAGCCATCCGACGGGAAACGATTTCCCGGGAAAACAAACTCTGATTTAGTTTCGCCCATGAGCGCTACAGGAAAGCAGGTGGTGATTGTGGGTGGCGGGCTGGCAGGCTTGGCTTGTGCTGTGCGCTTGCATGAGGCCGGTGCCCGGCCCCTCGTGGTTGAGGCTGGCGATGCCGCCGGTGGTAGAGTCCGCACAGATCAGGTCGATGGATTCCTGCTGGACCGTGGTTTTCAGGTGTTTCTCGACGCGTATCCGGAAGCCGGAAGCCTACTGGACAAGGGAAAGTTGGATCTGCGTGCGTTTAGACCGGGTGCACTCATTTATCAGAACTCCGGCATGCGGCGAGTGATGGATGTCTTCCGCGAGCCGCGTCATCTCATCGAAAGCGCCATGGCTCCGGTTGGATCGTTTGCCGACAAACTTCGGGTGGCAAGGCTGCGATGGCGCTTGATGAGGTGTTCCACGGCGGAAATCGTGCGGCATGAAGATATACGCACAGAAGATTATCTCAGGCGCGAGGGGTTCTCGGCATCGATGATTGAGGGGTTCTTCCGGTCGTTTTATGGGGGCATTTTTCTCGAGCGCGAACTTCAGACCTCAAGCCGGATGTTCGAATTCACCTTTAAAATGTTTTCGCAGGGGAGTGCCACGTTACCTTCGAAGGGCATGGAGGAAATCCCACGGCAATTGGCTGGGCGTCTGGCGGCGGGTTCCATTCGTCTTGGTGCCCGGGTCACGTCAGTGGAGCAGGGAAGCATCACCCTTGAGTGTGGGGAACAGATTCAAGGCGATGCAGTGGTTGTGGCCACCGATGCATCGACAGCGGCCGCGTTGATCCCTGAAGAACCTGCTCCGGAGCCCCTCTGGCGTTCGGTGACCTGCCTGTATTTCGCGGCGGACCGCTCCCCGCTTGGTGAGTCCATCATCGCTTTGAATGGAACCGACACCGGCTTGGTGAATAACGTCTGCGTCCCATCGGACCTCTCGCCGGATTATGCTCCGGCAGGTCAGGCACTGGTTTCCGTGAGTGTTTTGGGAACCGTTCACCCTGCCGACCTCCAATCATCGGTTTTGGCAGAGCTTGAGACGTGGTTTGGCAGCGCCGTGCGTCAGTGGCGACACCTCCGCACGTATCGGATCGAAAAGGCGCTTCCGCGACAGGCGCCCGGCAGCGGATTCGCCGGGCCGGGCTTCCGCAAGAAAGCCGGCCTGTACGTCTGCGGGGATCATCTTTGGAGTGCGTCGATTGAGGGCTCAATCCTCTCGGGGCTGCGAACCGCAGACGCGATCCTGGGATCATGACGAATCCCCCTGGCTATGATCATGGACCTCATTTCAATCGAAGACCCTTGTCCTGACACGGGCACGCAGGGTTTCTGCTTCCTGGGACGTTGGTAGCGAGTTATGCAGCTCCTCTTCGTCATTCATTGTGCGGTCACCTGGGCGCTTGTCGGGCTGATCTGGACGATTCAGGTTGTCCATTACCCTCTGCTTCGAGCCGTGGGGCGTGAAGGCTTTGTCGCCTATCACGCCCGCCATATGGCACTCATCACATGGGTGGTGGGACCGCTGATGCTGACTGAGCTCGGTACTGCTGTCTGGTTACTCTATCTGGGTGAACGTTCGCTGCTCTTCGCAACAAGCCTGGGTGCACTGGCCTTGAACTGGGGCTCCACCCGGTTTTGCCAGGTGCCACTGCATCAGGCACTGACTCAGGGTTACGATCCCAACGCTCTACAACGCCTCGTGCGTTCCAATATCTGGCGTACGACAGGCTGGACAGTTCGCGGGATCTGTCTCGCTGTATTGATGCTCCAGCGGTTGCGGTAGTCTTTACTCCGACTCCGATCCAGGGGCTCCGGCATAGCTGCCGTAACCAACGGGCGTTGGTCCTGGTCTAGCGAAGGGAAGGGGCCTCCTGCCGGGGGAGAGAATGGGATAGGAGATCGAGGACGTTTGGGCCACGGTGTAAACAGTTCGTGGAAATCTGCCCTCCCGCTCCTTTCGGCCTCCGGTGTCGAAACTGATGAGTGAAAGGGCTGTCCCAGTGGAGAGGCAATTTCACGTGGATCACCGCACAGGGCGGGCGTAGCTTGTCATTCATGGATCACCCCAGTCGGGGGGGCATGCGGCGCAGGCATTGCCGATCCGGCTTAGTCCAAGTGAGATGAGCAGGCCATGAACCAACCCATCATCAACGGTGAGGTTGCCCCCGCGTCGATCGATACCGCGTTGGATCCATCTACCCGCCGGGGCTTGGGGCTGCGCAACGGGGCTCTGGGTCCAGTGTTCTGTCTCATGGCACTGCTCACGTGCTTGGGCTGTGGTTGTGCCAGCTACAAACCTGGCCCGGCCTCATACCGTCCCTATCTGGAGAGAGCGATCACCAAGAGCACCGGTCCCATAACCGCCTCGGTCGTAGTCCTGAACCGTGACGAAGCGGAGCGGACATTCGGCTTGCCGTTGCATAAGCGGAACATCCAGCCTGTTTGGCTGCGACTCCAGAACGCTTCCACGAATCAATACTATTTCCTGCCCGTCGGCCTCGACCCGGACTACCACCCCTCGGCTGAAGTCGCATACATGTATCGGAAGGCACTGAATCCCTCGCGCAATCGGAAGATAGCGGAGGCGATGGAGCACTGGGAAATTCCAATCGCGTTGCCCGCCACTGGATCCAACGAAGGCTTCGTTTTCTCAAACTACGATCCGGGAGCCAAGTTTGTCCGGATCGACGTTCATGGTAATGGGGAACACTATGTTCTCGAGTTTTCGGCACCGGTTCCAGGTCGCCGGCTCGACTACCAGAGGGTTGATTTCGCGACCCTCTACGACTCGGTTGATTTTCCCGACTTGGATCTGGCTGCGTTTCGTGAGGCGGTTGAGGATCTTCCGGCAAACACCACAGACAAGAGAGGGAACGGGGGAGGCGATCCCTTGAATCTGGTCGTGGTGGCAGACGAACACGACGAGTTCGGCAGGGCTCTGCTCCGCAACAACTGGGATGTCACTGAGGCGCTCACATTGGGGAATGCCCTGCGCTTGGTTCGCGCCTTTGTCGTGCAATCAGAGTGGCGAACTTCACCCGTCAGTTCCCTCTACGTGTTTGGCCGGCCCCAGGATCTCGCTATGCAGAAAGCCCGGGCCACCATCCACCAGCGTAATCACCTCCGCCTCTGGTTGGCCCCGTTTACCGTCGAGGGCCGCCATGTGATGGTGGGACAGATTAGTCGGGATATCGGTCTCCGATTCTCTTTTAAGGCTCCGGGTTTCTGGACGCACAAGATTGATCCCGACACCGACGAGGCACGCGATTACCTTGCCCAGGAAATGCTCCTATCCGGTTCCGTGGGGCGGCTTGCCTGGATGCAGGGCGTCGGACCAAGGACACGAGACGATCCGGGGCGCAACCTGACCGGGGACCCATGGTGGACAGACGGTCGCCGGGTGATCCTCTTCCTGACTGCCCAGCAGATTGAGCCCGCCCAGGTCGAGTTGATGGATTGGAGTTCCGACACCGGCAACTGAATTACCTTCGTGGTCCGGGGAAGAAGGGATTACTTCAGTTCCAGTTCCTGGATCCAGACGTTGCGGAATTGTACCGGGTTGTTGTGTCCCTGCAGTTTGATGGGGAGAGCTTCCGGTCCCTCCTTTTTTCCTGCTCCCGTCTTGGTGGGGATGGCAAAGTCATCATGAATCAACTGCTGATTCTGGTAGACGGTGATGCGGGCATTCTCGATCTTTTGTTGGTTTTCGAAACGTGCGGCACGGAAAACGATGTCGTAGCTTTGCCATTCGCCCGCCTTTTTGCAGACCAGTTGGTCAGGCTTTTTGAGCCGATAAAGGCTACCGCAATAGCTGGCCTTGTAGTCCTCCTTGGCAATGCCCTAGGAGTTGAGTATTTGCACTTCGTAGCGCTGCTGGATGTAGATCCCGGAGTTGCCATTACTCTCACGGTCCTCGGTGTCGTTGGTCTCGTTGACGTTGAATTCCACGTGCATGCGAAAATCCTGATAGGCCTTCCTGGTGAGCAGGCTGTCCCATCCGACGGGTGCGGTGAGCACGCCGTTAGTGAAGGCCCATCCCTTCCTGCCTTCGGTTTCCGGGACCAAGTTGTAGCCTGTTGGGCTGACGAGTTGGAGTGCATCAGCTGGAGGTTGCGGGTTGGGGATCTCAATGAGCCCTCGAGTCGTGCCAGGTTCAGCGGCACGCCCGGATGAAGCGAGCAGGAACAGGGTGAATGCAACGAGCGGGATGGTGAGCGAGCGGGAATGCATGTCAGAATGAGTGTAGGATACTTGCGCGGCGTTGTTGGCTTTTTGATATGAAATAGGCGGTCTGACGATTGAACCCGACGAGGTTTTCGCCGTCCAATGAATAGTGCTGAGGGCTAGTGCCATCCGGCTTCATTGATTTCCTGAGATGAGTCGAATCTGGCGGAGCCACTGATTCAGCTGGCCTTTGGTCAGGGCGGCGCCAGGGTGCGCAACGTCCGAAACCTTTGCTAAAGTCCCGAGGAATTGGGGATTACGGGTGGATAGTGAACGATAGGTCCCAGCCACCCTTCCCGGTAGACACTTTCCGGGTGGAGGGTCGTTGTGGAGTCTCTCCTGGGTGGGGCAGACTTACGCCTGGTGGCAAGGAGGTGGACGTTGAGACGCTTGTGAAGCCGGGTCCGGTCTCGAACAATCCCACGATTGGAGGTGGTGTGGATTCGGTTGAGTGAGTCTACGGCGGTGTTCTCAGACTCCGCGGCAGGTCTGTCTGCGTAGACTACGCGGTAATGTTCCGAGGGGGTGCGTCTGACTGGCTGAGCGAGAGAGACCCCGTAGTCTGACAGGTGCGACGGGGCGGCAACCCGTTCCGGGTGAATTGCCCGCGACCCGTCATCAAGGTTTCTCAGGCCAAAGTAAGTCTGATGTCGGCTTGACGTCTTCAGTGTTGGAATAAGACTATCTACGTATCTCTTGCCGCCTACTTCCAAAACGGTCTTCTTGGAAGGGTGCGGGAGCCCAGTATGAAATCTACCCAAGTGTCTGGAGCATTGGAGCTTGCGAAGGCGCGCACCTACGTGAGCGGTCTGGATGATGTTTTGAACGGCGGTCTGCCGAGTGGTCGCACCACCTGCATCAACGGCATGGCGGGCTCGGGTAAGACCTTGCTGGGATTGGAGTTCCTTTATCGGGGCGCGCTCAATGGCGAGCCCGGGATCTTCATCGGCTTTGAGGAGTCGATCAGACAGATCTGTGAGAACGCGGCCACGATGGGCTGGGATCTGGAGGCGTTGCAGCGGGAGAATCGGCTGTTCTTAATGGACAGTCGACTGACGCCGGACATCTTGAGGAGCGGGGACTTTAGTTTGAAGGGTTTGTTGGCGGTTGTATCGGGCAAGCAACGGGAGATGAAAGCGACCCGGGTAGTATTTGACGCTTTGGAGGTGGCACTGCGTTTGTTTGACACGTCGCAGCAGGTGCGCAATGAGATGCACGTCCTGAACGACTGGCTGCACAGTGCGGGGATGACCTCTATATTGACGCTTCGCCAGCGCGCCAACCAGGAGGCCTCCGCCTACGAGGAGTTCTTTGATTCCATGGCGGACTGCCTGATTCGAATGACCACCCGCACGGTGGACCAAAGCGCAATCAGCAGGCTGCAGGTCGTGAAGTATCGGGGGTCCGCGTTTGGCCGTAACGAAATCCCCTATATCATCGGAGAGGGAGGCATCCGTTTGGCTCCCATCTCCACTGTGGGCTTGCGTCATAAACGACCGGGAGATCGGCTGAGTTCCGGCCTTTCGCGACTCAACAAGATGCTGGGCGGAGGGTATCAGAGGGGCAGTTGCATCCTGATCGCCGGACTGCCGGGTACGGGAAAGACCATCCTGGCGAGTACGTTCGCCGCGGAGACCAGCGTCCGAGGTGAGTCGGTCATTTACATCGGGTTTGAGGAGTCTGAAACGGCGGTCGTCGGGAATGTGCTAAGCGCCGGGGTCAACCTCAGCCCGCACACTGAGTCGGGGCTGCTTCGGTTCCTGACGGGCTTTCCTGAAGCCATGGGGGCGGAGGAGCATTATTTCCGGGCGCTGGAGGGGATTCAGGCTGCGGGAGCCAAACACGTCGTGGTGGATGCCATTTCGGCATGCCGTCGGATGGGAGGAGAACAGGCCGCTTACGAATATCTGATGCGACTGCTCAATGCCTGCAAAGAGAAGGGGATTACGATCATCCTGATCAACCAGACTTCCAGTGATGGGGAGTTCCTTGGGCTTTCAGGAAACAACATTTCATCCATGGTGGATACCATGCTGCACCTGCAATACCAGCAGTGTCCCGGGGAAACCAACCGCGTTATCCAGATCCTCAAGTCACGAGGCTCAAGCCATTCCAACCTCAAGCACGAATTCGCGATTACGGGCGAAGGCATTCGTATTCTGGATGCGTATATCGGTGAGGGCGATGTGTTGACCGGATCGCTCAGGGGGCGTCAGGAGATGAAGGATCAGTTTGCCGCCCAGCGTCTTGCTTATGACATTGAGTTCAAGGAGCTTGAACTCAAGCTGATGCGGCTGAACCAGGAGGGGGCTAAACAGGCCAGAGCGCAGCGCTCCGTCAACTGGAATTCGCTGGATGCTCCGGTTGAAGCAAACCCCGATACATCCAGTGGAATGCAGGAGGAGTAGAGCATGCCTCCTGACTCCATGAATCAGGGAGCCGACCAAAGCCCTGCTACCCCTGTCTGCCGATTGCGACTTTTTGTAGCCGGGAGAGAAACCAACTCTCTCAAGGCCGTTGAAGTCATCACACGCTTGTGCAGTCGCCACTTTCCGAACCAGTACGAGTTGGTCACCGTGGATGTGAACGAGGATTACCAGGCTGCCATCGAGCATCAGGTGATGGTGGTGCCGACGTTGATTGTGGAATCACCGGAGCCTCAAAAGACGATCGTTGGCTCCCTGAGCGATGAGAGCAAGGTGATGGCAGCCCTTGGGCTGCCGAATTCATTGGGTGCGGTATGAATGAGGCGCGACCTTCCTACGAGGAGATTTACGACAGACTGATGCGAGCTGAGGCTGCGATTGAAGCCCTCCGTCGGGGTGAGATCGACATGGTCATTGGAGTGGACGCGCCCCGGCTCGTGCGGATGAAGTCGCTGGTGGAGGGCAATGAGCGTCTTCTGCAGGCGATTGAGCAGGCGGATGATGTCGTCATTATCACCGCATTTGACGGGGCGATCCAATACGTGAACCCTGCCTTTGAAGTTGTGACTGGATTTGCGCGCGCCGATGCGATGGGCCAAAACCCCCGCATTTTGAAAAGCGGCAAGCAGCCCCGGGAGTTTTATGGTGAGTTGTGGGATACGCTGAACGCGGGCCGGAGTTGGAAGGGAGAGATGGTGAATAGGCGCAAGGACGGCGAGCTTTTCACCGTTCAGGCGACGATCTCGCCCGTGAAGGACTCCGATGGGAGGACCGTGCATTTCGTAGCTGTTTACAAGGACATCACCGAGCATATCCGTGTGCGAGACGAGAACGCCCGGCTGGAAGAACAGTTGTTGCAGTCCCAGAAACTGGAGTCGGTAGGGTTGCTGGCAGGCGGAGTGGCCCATGACTTCAACAACCTGCTGAGTGTGATCCTCCTCCACGGGGAGAATGTTCTGCGTGAGCTCCAACCGGATGAGCCTCTCCGGATGGATGTTGCAGAGATGGTGGAAGCAGGCCAGCGGGCGGCAGCCTTGACCCGGCAGCTTCTGGCCTTTAGCCGAAAGCAGACCCTTCAACCGAGGGTGGTTGACCTCAACGAGCTGCTTCGCAACTTCGAAAGAATGCTCGGCCGGTTGATTGGCGAGGACGTCATGCTGGAGCTCAAGCTGGCGGATGACCTTGGTCGGGTGGTGGTAGATCCATGGCAGATTGAGCAGGTCATCATGAACCTTGCGGTGAATGCGCGCGAAGCGATGCCGCAGGGAGGAAAGCTCCTGATCCAGACATCCACAGCGACGCTGGACGAGGCGTATGCCCGGGCTAATCCCGGGACCAAACCGGGGAACCATGTGCTCATGGAGGTGACTGATTCAGGATGCGGGATGTCTCCTGATGTCGTTGACCATATCTTCGATCCCTTTTTTAGCACCAAGGAGAAAGGGCGGGGGACAGGCCTTGGACTGTCTACGGTCTATGGCATTATCAAACAGTCCGGTGGAAACATTTGGGTGGAATCCCAACCCAACCGGGGATCGACCTTCAAGATCTGCTTGCCCCGGGCCGATGGCAGTGAGTCGGGTGGACCCAAGCCCAGCGCACTGGTGAGCAGTGACGAGCGGAAGGAACACATTCTGGTGGTCGAGGATGAGGAGCGCTTGAGAAGGCTCATGGGGAGGTTTCTTGGCCGCCTGGGTTATCGTGTTACTGCTGCGGCCAATGGCCATGAGGCGCTTGCGTTGGTTGAGGAGAAAGGCCTGAGCCCGGACCTGATCATCAGCGACGTGGTGATGCCTAAAATGAGCGGGAAGCAAATGGTGGATCGACTGAGGCAGAACCGACCCGATCTCAAGGTGCTTTACATGTCAGGTTATACCGATGATGCCATCGCGAAGCATGGGGTGCTGGAGCCCGGTACGCCCTTGATTGAGAAGCCTTTTACCATCGAGGCCATGGCTCAGCGTATCCGGCAGGTCATTGAAGGCGACGGGGGGGACGTGGAGGCGTCCTGATTCGTCTGTTTCTCCTCCACCACGACAAGGCGCTGGTGCGTATTCAGTTCTGTAGATACCAGGTCTGCTCCTGGTAATTGGGAACGATTCTAGGGGGCAGAAATCGGCTGCAAGGTGAGATTTGGGGGGGTAAATCAGGATGACCCATTTGGTCCGGAAAGGGTTGCTCTGGTGAGAGCACGGATTCCACACTGCGCAAGGCATGACGGACGTCGAAATCAACCGGTTGTGGGAGGTTGTGGCGGGTTCCTTCCAGGGACCCGAACACTCCATCCACGGCCCCGAGCATTGGCGCCGCGTGGAGCGCAATGCACTCCTGATCGCACCACAAAGCGGGGCTGATGTTTCGGTGGTGAGGTTGTTCGCCGTTTTCCATGACAGCCGACGAGTGAACGACGGTCACGACCGTGGTCATGGTGCTCGCGGTGCGGAGTATGCGCGTAAGCTTCGGGGCAAGGCCTATGAGTTGGACGACGATCGCTTCGAGCTCCTGCTGTTTGCCTGCGTCTGGCACACCGATCGGCGGCATTATCCCGACCCCACCATCGGGACCTGTTGGGATGCGGACCGGCTGGATCTGTGGAGGGTGGGGATGCGCACCAATCCGGCCTACATGAACACAGCGTTCGGCCGACAACTCGCCTCAGGAGGAGGGGTGGAGGCCTATCTCGAAAGCGAGCATCGTAGCCCGATGCCTTGGGAGAGGGACTGAGCCGTTTCACCGGATCGTACTGCTTGCCACGGGAGGCGACGGGACTATCGTCAGGCAGGTTGTCTCTATGCGGAGCCATCACGCGTCGTGAAAGGGGCCGACGGGGATTTCTCTCTAGGCCAGACTATGAAGATTGAAGGAATACGCGGTTGTTACGACAAGACCGGAGGCCTGTTTTACTTTGCCCGGATGTGCAGCAAGATTTGGCTTCACGCCGAGGCGAGGCTGCCGGAGGACTACCACTCTATGCTGGGCAAGGGGTTTGATGGGCGAACCTGCCGTTACCTGGGAGTGCGCTATGAGGACGTGCGGGTTCAGGTCTTGTCGGGTAGGGCCGACTCCGAAGTGTTGGAGTGGTGCTTCCAAAACGGAAGGCGGCTCACCGACGAGGAGGTGCTGATTTACAACAGCTTCATGAGCAAGCGTGGCTGGCGTGATGACGAGACCGACGAATTCATCCCAGCCATGATCCGGGAGTATGGGGTGCCGGATGACGGGCGCGTAGTTACCGATTTTGACCTGATCGAGATGGATGAGGGGCGATGGACCCCGGACCAATGGCGCAAGGCATGGAGGAATGCGTGAGCGGTTTATCCTGTCCATGAAAGTGCGGCTGCTCATACCTATGGTTGCAGTGGGGGTCTTGGCGTTGCTGAGCCTTGGAGTCGTTGCTGCTGGTGCCAAAGCCTTATCCTCGGTCACCCTATCGCTGAGGTCTCCCGGGGCGGAGCACACGGATAAATATATTCCGGGCCTCAACACAGAGGAAAAGGCGCCGGACTACGGCATCGAGGTGCGAGTGGGGCAGGCTTGGGAGACCATTGGGGTTCGCCAGAATCAATTCCTCGGCGAGGAGAGCCTCCGATTCGAGGTTCAGTCGAGCATCCCGATCCGCGCGATTCAGGAGATCCGGGTGATCGACGATGATCCGATTGAGGATGATGTTCTTGAGCGGCTGGATTTTCATAGCGGGAAGATAGTGGGGCAGGGTTTTGTCATCACCAGTTCGACGCGGTTTGACTTGGAGAGCGGGTTGGAGTTGTTCTGGATTTCGACTGTTGGCAAGGCCGTGTTGGTGGGATTGGCTGTCGGTATTGCGCTGGTGATTTTCAGGACGGTGATGATTTTGGGTCCGTTTTGAGGCGCAGGCGACCCTGACGGCCTGGGCGGTGGCGGTGTTGTCTCGCGACGGAATCACGACATGAAACTGACCTGGTTGATTACATTGCTGCTGGCCATGGCCAGCGGTCGCGCTCAGGAGCCTCGATTCACGACCTCGGATACGAACGGGGGGTGGTCGGTGGACGGGTATTATGTTCACAACAACATGTGGAACAGCTCCAAGTACGAACCCTGCACGTCGACCCTTCGGGCATGGTCTGCCGGCCGCTGGACGGTCACCACACGGATGAACAACCAGACGGGTGACGGCGCCGTAAAGACGTATCCGAACGTGCATCGGGATTATCGACGGGCCCGGATCGATTCTTTCAAAACTCTTCGGAGCACGTTTGCGTCCAAAGGGCCCGCGCTGGGGATTTACAACTTTGCTTATGACATTTGGATCAACGGAATTGCGAGTCCGGGCTGTGCCGAGATCATGATCTGGACGGACAACTTCAAGCAGGTGCCGGGAGGTCGTTTCATCGAGGAAGTCATCTTCGGCGGGCGAACCTATCGTGTTTATCGGAATTCAGGCAGTGGCTACATTGCCTTTGTGGCCAGAGAGAACTTCAACCGGGGGACGATTGACCTGTTGGAGATCATGCAGTGGACCATTGGTAAAGGGTGGTTGCCTGCAGAATCCACCGTGGACCAAATCTGTTATGGGGTGGAGGTGGTTTCCACGGAGGACAAGGATGTCGAGTTCGAGGTGACCGCCTTCGCACTTGAGGGCGAAGCCAAGACTGTTGCGGTTGAATCGAACTGAGCGGGTGGTTGGCGTCCCGTTGCCTGGTGCGTGATCGGCCTTGAGGCGGTCCTCCGGGGGCTCGAGCGGGAACCGGGTGTTCAACAGAAGGAAGCTGATGACGGTGTTGGTGGTATACCGTATGCGGGCAGGCTGGTAGTCATGAACGTATCGGAGAAAGGAAGAACGATGAAAAGACGGATCCTGTTGTTGGTGCTTGGAGTGGGGCTCGCTTATGTGGGGTGGGGGCAGTTGGTTGGCGTGCCGAAGTCCCGCGTGAGCTTTGAAGATTTCAAGATGTTGGTTTCGGAGGTGGAGGGGCATCGGGCAGAGCGGATGATCGATTGGGCCACGTTCCTCAGGATGAGTCAGGAACCGGACACGATAATCTTGGATTCACGCTCGACCTTCCGATACGAACGCATTCATGTGCAGGGGGCAAGACACCTGAGTTTTACCGATTTCACCCAGGAGAATCTCGCACGGGTGATACCCTCCTTCGACACGCGAATCCTGATCTACTGCAACAACAACTTCGATGGGGATCCGGTGGATTTTGCCTCGAAGATTGCGGTGCCGCGAGTGTCGAAGGCGGCCAATCCTGTGGCGAGCCAGATCGCTGTGCAGGCCAAGCCGGTCATGATGGCCCTGAACATTCCCACCTACATCAACCTCTATGGTTACGGTTACCGGAACGTATACGAGCTCGGTGAATTGGTGAAGGTGAGTGACCCGCGGGTCACATTCGAAGGCTCGGTCGTTCGCGCCGGCTCCCCCTCCAAAGGAAAGCAATGAAGGGTATATTGTGGTCTCACCAGCCCAACTCGCTGATGTATAGGAAGTTGTGTAGAATATAGGGCTGATTTCAGGCCTTAGAAGCGATTTTTGGGGTCTGAAAACGTGGTGCAACGATAGGAACCCCTTTCCGGGGCAGGTTTTCGCCTACGCCCCATTTTGAGGGGCGAAAATCGGCTCTAAGGCCCGATTTCGGCGGTGCAATCCGGGTTAACTATTTACCTGAGAACAGGTTGCTCTGGTGAGACCACGAGTTCTGGGTTGTCTTGGCGGACCATGATTGACGACGATGGGTGGCCATGATGGCGAGCACCGAAGAAGGGAGGGGTGGCGATCCGAGACTGGCGTGGCGGGTTCTTCCGGATCTGCTGGCCTTGGTGTCAGGACTGGCGATTGCGTGGTTCATGGATTGGGAGACGCGGGATCTTGTGTGGAGCTTGTGGCTGTGCAGTTTGGTGATCGGGTATGTCTCGATACTGACGGCATTGGGCGCAGGGGGCTACTTTGGCATGGCTTTGGTCGGGCATCCGGGATTCAAGGCTGAGCATCGAGTCAAGGCCATCATCAGCGGTGCGGTGGGTGGGGTGTTTTTGCTGGGCTTTTTCTCCCTGCATTTCTGCGGGTTCCACGCGGGGCACTCGGTGTTTCTGCATCATTTCTTTCCGATTGAAGGCATGCCTCAAGACGGGTTTGGGGAAGCGTTCATGAATCCGCCATTATTGTGGGTGCTGGTTTTCAGGCATCTGATGGTTCCATTTGGGATCTTCCTGGTGCCTGCCCTGATTGCGGAACGGAAGCAGGTGTTTGGTCCGTGGGGAGTCACCGTGCGCAAGGTGAGGGAGATTCGCGCAGATGCGGAGGGCGTGAACCCGGCTTTGGGAAGCCAGGAAGGTCGGGAAGCGGCGAGCAAAGACCTCATGGGCAACGCCATGGCACGTCCCTACATCAATGTAGTGCGCATGCATTTGCTGATTTTCTTTTTTGCGATCGCCTATGCCCTGAAGGTGGATGACTTTCTGGTCTATGCGGTGGTGTACTTTGTGTATTTCACTCCATGGAGGGAGCTGCAGCGGGTTTGGGACAAGCGTCGCGAACAGGCGTAGGAACAAGCTTTGGAGTGGACTTCATGAGGATTCACGCATTGCCGGGTCTGGGGGCGGATCACCGTCTGTTTCCCGATTGTTGGAACCGGTTGCCCGGCTTCATTGCCCACGACTGGCCGCGATGGGGGGGCGAGCAGTCGCTGGAGGACATGGCCGAGCGGGTTGCACGTGAGTTTGGGATCATGGACGGTGACGTGATGGTAGGAGCTTCACTTGGAGGCATGGTGGCCTGCGAGGTGGCAAGAATCCGGCGGATCACGAGTGTGTATCTGGTGGGTAGTGCGGTGCATCCCGATGAAGTCTCGCGGCTGCTGAAGTGGGTGCATCCATTGATTGACCACATGCCGCTACAAGGGATCCGCGCACTGGCGGGCTGCGTCCCGTTGTTGGTGCTGCAAATGTATGCGCGGAATGAGCCGGCTTTTTTACGGTCCATGTCGAAGGCAGTTTTCCGCTGGAGTGGGGCTGCATCCATCTGTTGCAGGGTCGTGCGGATTCACGGTTACCTTGACCCGATCATTCCGCGGCATCGAGGCACGGCCTTGAAAGCGGGTATGGGGCATCTGGTTTCCCTGCGTGCGGCGGAGAAGTGTGTTGAGTTCATTGAGCGGGACCTGGGGGGGGGAGGGTGTTAGATCGGTTTCAGTATTCCTGTGACCGCTTTGTCAACCGCATGGAACCTGGTTGGTGTCAGGCTACATCCATAGGGGCTCAGTTCTTCCTGCTTCACCTGCCTTGATCGGGGTCCATTGGCCAGACTCCTCCGGCTGCGCCATTTCTTCAACTGCTCCAACCCGGCCTGGTGTTGGACATGCGGGCTGGACACTGGGCTGTACCTTCAGCATTTTTCGCCGGCATGCGATTTGTGATGATGCTTTTGGGGGTGGCAGTTTTGTTTTCGTCCTGTGCGGAGAGGGAGGTGGATTCAACCGGGGAACTCGCGAGGGTTGGGAGGCGCGTGGTGACGAGGGAAGATTTCCGTTATTGGTGGCGCTTGGCGGATCTGCCAGACACGTTGGAGAATCGTGAACGGGTGCTCGAGCAAATCATGGGTCGCTTGCTGTACGTTGAGGCAGCGTATGATGACGGACTGGACGAGGAACCCGAGGTTAAGCTGGCCATTGAGAACATCCTGAGTGCGCGTGTGCGGCAGGTGCAGCTTGAGCCCCTGCTGAGTGGAGTTGGGCCGGATGAAAGCCAAATCCAGGAGTATTATCAGGCCCATCGGGAGGAACAATTCCGTGTTCCGGAGCGAATCCACGCGGCGGTTCTCTGGTTTGACACACGGGGGCAGGCCCCGTTGGAAGAGCGGTATCGGGTACGCTTGGAGGGTTTGCGCGAAGGTTGGGAGGGGGATCCTGCCTCGCTCCCGGCAATTCAGGAAGGGTTTGGCGCTGCGGCGATCCGAAACTCTGAGCACCGGGCCTCGATCTACCGTGGCGGGGATGTGGGCTGGTTGCAGGCGAGTTCTGGTGGTGTGGCACTGGATGCCTGGCGTCAGCGAGTTTTCACCATTGCCTCAGGTTTGCTCGAGCCGGGTGACCTGAGTCAGGTCACGGTTGAGCCGGAGGGAGTGTTTCTGGTTCGTCTGATGGGGCGTCAACCTGAACGATTTCGGAATCTTGATGAAGTGAAACCAGAAATCCACCAGCGTTTGGCTGCTCAAATGAGGGAAGATCGACGAGGCGAATTTGAGCGGGAGCTCAGGGAGAAGTTTGGGGCTCAGTCCTTCCCTGAGGTCTTGCGTGAGCTGAGCTTGACACCGCCGGAGGCAGAGTAGAGCGGGGAGTGCATGGCTCGAGCTAGGGGTTATTTCTGCTGTGCGGAGGGTTAAGGGGGGAATGGTCGTCGTAGGGCAGCTTACGGTTCTTTTCATTTGCAGGCGACTCCGGAGGCGGCGATAACCCTGAATCTACTGTAGCGAATTTGTGTTGTGGTTTGTGGAGTACAGCAATCTGGTGTAGCGAGGTCTGATTCAGGCCGTTGGGCGGGTTGTCGGGGGGAGACAAGCACCGGCTTTGGTCCTTTGGGTGTGGGACCAGGATGTTGGCGTTGGTTTCTGCTGAGCCTGAGCTTCTTGGCTGGCTGGTTCTTGATGGGCCTGACAGGAGGACTTCTCGCGGCCGACAAAGTCGTTGTGGATGAGCAGACTCGGGTTGTGCGGCTGTTACCCCATTTGAGTTATCTCCGTGACAACACGGGGGACATGGACCTTGAGGCTGTGAGGGGTGAATGGCCCGCGGGGTGGAAGGCTTTGCAGGAGCACAAACACATTTCATTTGGCTTCACGGTGGATGCCGTTTGGTCACGGTTTGTGGTAAGTAACGCTTCTGAAGAGGACCTTCTCTTTTATCTGGCTCTACGAACTGCGCGAATGGATGAGGTTGACGGGTATTTTGTGCGTGAGACAGCTGAAGTTGAGCATTTTGTATCGGGCAATTCGCGGGAAGCGTCAGCGTCGAAGATAGACTACAAGCATCCTGTATTTCCTTTGCACATAAGCGCAGGCGAGCAGGTGGAGTGTTATATGCGGGTGCATTCGGGAACGCAGGTCCGTTTGCCGCTGGAGCTGTGGGATGTGGGGGCTTTCGCCGGGGAGCAATTGCGGGATGAGGTGTTTTTTGCCGGGTTCTTTGGTTACCTGACTGCCTTGGTGATGGTGGGCTTTATATTTGCTGGTTTCACGGGAGATCGCGGCTATGCGATCTATTCCTTTGGCGTGCTGGGTGTTTTTGTCGTGCTGTTCATCCTGAGCGGGTATTACTCGTGGTTTGGGTTTCCTTGGCGTGCGCTCATGGTGAAGACCGGGTTGATTTGGGTGACCGAGTTTGCCCTTTTCATGAAGCTGGTCTTTGTGCGTTACCTGCTGGACATGAGCCGGACGATGCCACGGTTGGAGCGTTGGGTTCGGGGTGGGATGTGGTTGTGTGGTGTTGTTGGGTTTGCTCAGGTCTTTGTTCCGTATCGGTTTGGGTATCCCTATTTTGCGGTGCAAGTGATTCTGGTGGGGCTTGGCTTGATGGGGATTTCGTTTGTGGCATGGCGGAGGGGGCATCAGGGTGCGCGATTTTATTTTCTGGCCTGGCTGGTGTGTTGGTTTGGGTTC
The DNA here is from genome assembly GCA_046047235.1 of Verrucomicrobiota bacterium. Classification (GTDB taxonomy): domain Bacteria; phylum Verrucomicrobiota; class Verrucomicrobiia; order Limisphaerales; family JAHDYP01; genus JBMTVN01. Next base: position 19,517 of record JBJOII010000021.1, read on the forward strand.
ATAGCGGTGGAGATACTTTGGCTTGCGCTAATTCCGATGCCGCATTTGCCTGTGGTCTACATTCTTGTGCTGACCTCGATTAGTGTGACGTTGTTCTTGGTGGCAATGGCGGATCGTGTTTGGAGCATTCGACGTCAGGCCAGGGAATCGGAGCGGCAGGTGTTGGAGTTGGAGCGACAGGCGGGCCGGGAGTTGCGGCGGAAGATGCATGAGGAGCAGCTTTTGATTCGTGATTTGCACGATGGCATAGGGGGGTTGACGGCGAACGTGGCGATATTGGCGGAGGTTGGTCGGAGGGAGGCAGAAACCGAGCGGGACGAGAGGCGGTTTGAGCGCATTTCACAGCTTGCATCGGAGGGTGGGGCAGAGGTGCATTCCTTGATGAACAGCATTGAGGCCAGGGAGATGACGTGGGCGGACTTGTTTGATGAATGTCGTGACTATGGTCGCAAAGTGCTGGGTTTTCACGGTATCAGGTTCTCCTTTGAAGAACGGGGCTATTGCGGGCAGCCGGATCCGGGTGTGTTCCCCGGGTTGTCGTTATTGAGAGTCGTGCGGGAGGCGATGACCAATATTGTGAAGCACGCGGGGTGTAGTGAAGTGGTCGCGACAGCTGAATTTACGACAGGGAAGTTGCTTTTCTCCCTTCAGGATAACGGATGCGGGCTGCCTGAGCGCGTTGAGAAGGGACGGGGGCTTGGCAACATGCGGTCGCGTATAGTGGAGATGGGGGGGTGCATGTCCTGGAATAATGAGGGAGGTTTGAGACTGACATTCGAAGTGCCTCTCCCCGTAGCGATCGTGGACGGAGAGGGGGACCTCGGGGATGCAGACTGAGGGTGTGCTGCGGGTTAAGGCTCCCGGTAGAGCAGAAACGGTCCACCAGGTCGGGGGAGCATTGCCCCGATATTCACCCATTTAGGGTATTGGGCGGTGAGCCATGAACCAGTAAAGTGCCCCACCAAAGGGAATGACCGATGCGGATTGTTATAGTTGAAGACAATACGGAGCTATTGGGGAACTTGCGGTTGCTGCTGGGCGGTGAGCCGGAATTCGTCGTATTGGGTGCATTCCCTTCAGCTGAGGCGGCGATAGAAGGCGCATTGTGGAGCGAGTGCGATGTGCTGCTGCTGGATATTGATCTTCCGGGTTTATCCGGAGTGGATCTGATCCAGATGATTCACCCTCACCATCCTCACTTGCAGATTCTGGTTCACACGATTTCCGAGAGTCGTACCACCGTGTTCTCCGCGCTCAAGGCGGGTGCCATGGGATACCTGCTGAAGGGGAGTTCGCCGAGGGAGTTGATTGAGTCGCTGCGGACTTTGCATCTTGGGGGTGCCCCCATGACCCCGAAGATCGCGCGCAGGGTTATCCTCGAGTTGCAGGGGAGGCAGGTTGAAGGGGGTGATACGGGGCTCTCGCGGAGGGAGATCGAGATTTTGCAGGGCATATCCCTGGGCAAGAGTTACAAGGAGTTGGCACAGCACCTGGGCCTGAGTCCGCATACCATTCACACCCATGTGAAGCGGGTTTACGAGAAGCTTCAGGCCAGGAACCGCGGTGAGGCCATGCAAAAGGCCCGCGCCTTGGGAGTCATCTAATCGTCCGAGGGGGTGCGATCGGCCGCGACTTCCGGGCTCAGCCGTTCTAGCGGCCGGGGTGAGCACAGTGATCAGGCTACGACAGATGGCTGATTCCAGACCCGGTTTAACCGGCGTCAACGACTACCCCGATTTTCACCCGCTTCGGGTATACCGTCCCTGCGGTGACGTCTGCTACGCTGATAAGTGAATCTACAGTGATGTTTTGATCTGTTTGCTCGTAAGATGAACCGAGAAGGTAGGCTTTCAGGAGTATGGGAGCGAGGTGAGGCATGCGAGTGTGAACGGATTGGGCAGTTGCTGTGATGAGCTACCCATCCCATGACATCTGATTTGATTTGTATGCTGACAGGTCCGCTGGCGCGGACATGCAGGATGCTGAGCTTCTTCTTTTTGAGTTTGCTACCCCGGAGGGTAGGTGTTTTGGCAGCGGTGTCAGCAGGCTTAAGTGTCTGTGGCCATGCAGCCGAATGGACACAGACGATCCAGCTGGATTACGGCTGGAACAGTTTGTGGCTTGAGGTGTCTCCCCGGGGTGCGGACGGCAAAGCGTTGACCGCTGAGGAGCTCTTCGTGTCGACGGATTTCATCGTCGACAAAGTGGCGCGTTTGGGGGGCTCCGTTGGCTTCAGTGAGTATGTGGACGATCCGGGGGCGTCCTTTGATCCGACTGGCGGCTGGGTGATCTGGGCCCGGAATTCCGTGAGCGGGGAGAACCCTGTTGTGCGGATGCGGGCTCATCAGGCGTACATGGTTCACGTGACTCCCAGCTCGGGAACAGCTGTGGATGGTTCTCCTGCGGGGTCCATGTTGGTCACTGGCCGGGTGGAGTTCAGTGTGCCGGAGATTCGCCGGGGATCTTACAACATGTTGGGTTTTGGAGTCACGGGGGCGCCTTCATTTGAGTCCCTGCTTGCGGGGTCGGGGATGGCCATTGTGACGACAGGGGACACGCCTTCGGTTCTAAGGCTTGATTCAACGACTGGAGGTTGGATTCCGGTCAATGCGACTGATCCCGTTGAATCAGGGCGTGCGTATTGGTTTCTCATACCTTCGCGATTGGACGGCAGCCTTGAGCTGGGGCCTGTTGCTTCGTCGTTTTCGGGTCGGGCGCTGGGCACACTGGACCTGGGGTCAGGCGTAAGCAACCTCAAGTTGATCACGGTTCCAGGCAGTGATCCTGCAGAGGCGCTCGAGGCGCAGACGGTGGAGCTCAGCTTCTCCAACTTGCAGCCTGCGGGTGGTCCGGGCAGCACCTTGCGGATTGACCTGTTAAGTCCTTCAGTGGGGGACTCGGATTACTCCGATCTGGAGATCTTTCCGGTTGCGCCCAGTCTGGATTCATTGCACTGGGAGGTGGTGGAGCAAGGTGTCGCCGGGGTGCTCAGCGAAAGCACCGTCACGGCGCGCGGCAGCAAGACCTTTACCTTTGGTGTCAAGCGGAACTGGGACACTGGGGCACGGGATCGAGAGCACCTGTATCGCATCGAAGCACAGCTGGATGGTGGTGGCATTTACCAGTATTTGCCGGTGCGGGCGAGCAATCCGGACTTGTTTGGTGCGGGGGCAGGAGAAACTCCAGATGCTGCGGCAAGCGTGGGGTTGTGGGCGGGTAATGTGGTGCTGGAGGAAGTGACGACCCTGGCGGACGCGGGGTTGCCAGTGGAGGAGGCGACGTCGGAGGCGAAGCTGCGTATCCTGCTGCATGTTGACGCGTCGGGGCAGGTCAGCTTGTTGAGCAGAGTGATGCTCATGTCCGAGAAAGTTGCGGATGAGTCGCTTGTGCCGCAGCAGGTCCTGGTGGTGAACGAGGATTTGATTCCCTTTTTCGAGGGGGTTCAGGAGCGGGGCGGCAAGAGCGTCGGGTTACGTTTGGAGACCGTGGCTTTTGCGATGCCGCGCGATTTGCGGGCCGCGAGCCAGAGTCAGTCCCTACTCACTGCTATTGGTGCCACCATTGGGAAGACTGCGGCGGAGGTCACGGATGCGGACGTGGAGAGTTACTTTGATCTTTCGAACCGTCAGGATCGACCTCCGGATCTGCCGGAAACCTACTATTACACCTGGCCGCTGCAGGGCGCGTTGGATGAGGGCCAGAGCCTGGTTTCAGCCAATCCGCTTACCATGGATGCATTTCACCAGAGGAATCCGTATCGCCATGCCTATCATCCACAGCTTGGCGCTGGATATGCAGTGAGTCGCTCCATCCAGATTCATTTCGAGGAGAGGCCCCGCCCGGGTGTCTGCGTCGGGGAATACCAGGAGACCGTTTCTGGCCTGACAAAATTCGATCTCGTGACTCGTGGCAGGATTGTCCTGAACCGGGTGAACCAGATCAGTTCCTTGCAGCAGTAGTTTCTGACATGAAGACGTATTCACTTTTCTCCAGGAGCTGGAGCATGGCGCGGTCGGGTGTTTTGCTGGCGGCGGGCGCCTGCATGCTTGGGTTGGTTGGGGCATCACTGCAGGCCCAGACCACCCAGCTGAGCTATCGGTTTGACAGCCTTCCGGAGCCGCCAAACACGCTTCTCTATGACAATGCGACGATTACCGGCGGGTATCTGCGCCTGACGGCGGCGCAGGGTGGCCAGATCGGGACGTTCATTGTGGATTCCCTCCCCAAGGAGCGGCGATTGGCATCGGTGAAGATCGGGTTTCTGCTGCGTATCAACCAAGGAGGCTCCTCAGTGCCGGCGGACGGATTTAGCGTCAATTTCGGGCCGCAGTTGCTGCAGGGGTCTGTGGGGGAGGATGGGGTGGACCAGGGTTTAGCGGTCACCTTTGACCTGTATGACAATGGTGGGACCGATTCTGCGCCGGCTATTGAGGTGAAGTGGGACGGCCAGGTAATCGATGGTGTATCGATGACGGGCGGCAATCGGAATCGGGGGTATTTTTGGCCTCTCACGACTGCGAATCCGTCTTCGATAGTGAATGGCACGAGCTTTATTCCCGTGCAGGTCTGGATCAAGGACGAGGGCACGGTGACGGTTTCTTGGAATAATCAGGTGGTGCTGGATTCTGTTCCGGTCCCTTACGAGGCTTCGAAGGGTTGGCGTCTGGCCTTTGGCGCCCGGACGGGAGGTTTCTACAGCGAGCAGTCGATTGACAATCTGGAAATCGAGACTACGGACGTGGTGCAGGTTACCGTGAACAGTGAGTATGGGCAGGACCTGGTTTCTCCTCCGCCTGGTATGAACACCTACACGGCGAACAAGCTCCAGCAGTTCCATTTTCCCGACTACATTTACATGGATCGGTATGGCAACGAGCTCCAGCCGACTCCAGAGAACATCCAGAACCGGGCATTTTCCCGGGCCCGATTGACGGGTTCTACCGTTACCGGTGTCTCCAACCGGTCAGGAGATGGAAACGAGTTCCAGGCCACCTTGGCTGAGGACACGACGGTGGATTTGACCTGGGCGGTCGAGCATCTCGGTGCGGTTTATACGGGTACGGAGAACATTCAGGGCCTGAGTGAGAACGATGTGACCCCACCCGAGTATGTTTCCACGCTGGGGGTGAACTTCTATGGGCAGGGTGCTGCGCAGGGGGAGAACTTCCGGTCCGTGGTCAACGCGGTCATTTCTGACGCCAACGCTCTAATTCCCATTCGCTTTGCGTCGTCGGGTTTGGTAGTCGAGAACTCTCCGGGATCATCAGATCGCTTTGTGGAGTTGTCTGGCCAGGGTGAGTATTTTCGCAGTGAGGCCGCTGGCTCCGACCGGCTGGGAATTGGTGGGACTTCCTTCACCGTGGATTTCTGGGCGAGGCGAAATGCCGTGGCGAGTGCCTCACCTCAGGCTGTCCTGACGGTGGGGGATGTTGCCGGCGCTGCTGTGTCCGGGCAGCAGTTCCTTGTGGGATTCTCTGCTGCTGGTGGATTGTTTCTGGGAGATTCGGCCTGGCCTGAAACTCAGACAGTTCCGGCTGCCATGACCGACAACGGTTACTGGCATCACTGGACGATTGTGAACGATTTGGGTGGCGGGGAGGTGCGCTATTTCCGGGATGGCGAGCTGGTTTTCTTGAGTGCGGACACCGTGAACTACGGTGGTAACGATGCGTTGACCGTTGGGGCCGGGTTTCAGGGCGGGGTGGCGCAGGGTGCTTATGGTGGTGGCTTAAACAACCTGCGGATCTGGCCCGGAGCCCTGGAGGTATCACAGATACAGTCACTGCCGGGCCTGTCCTTGGCCAGTGGTTCCGCCGGGCTTGAAGTTGGCGCGGGTGCGTCGGTGGAGCCGGTTCTGGAAGTGACCTTTGACGGTGTGCAGACCGAGGGCGGGGGTGGTTTGTTGACCACGATCATGAGGTTCGAGCGTGATGTGGCCTATGCGACTGCCGTGACCGCGCCGCTTGATTCGGACGGAGACAGCTTTCCGGATGCAGTTGAAGCCGCAAACGGCAGCAACGCCGCTGATCCACTGAGCATTCCCTCAGGTGGGGCGCTTTGGGTGTCCACCCATCTTTTTACTGGAGGGGACGAGGGGGAGGGGTTGGATCTCGAAGGGCACTTCCCGTATGCGATTAATTTCGGGAACGCGGTAGTCGGTCGTATCCGTGATGCGGCTTTCCGGAGTTTCAACTATCCGGGCGTGACGATGAACCTCCCGAACAGTGCCGAAGGCTGGAATGCGCCCAACCTCGGTAACAGCGTCAGCGATCTGGCCCTGAACAAGGTCATTAGTTCTATACGTTGGTATCCGTCCAGCTCGAGCAGTTCGGCTGGTTCGGTCACCCTTTCGGGTTTGAACTCCAGCAGTGTCTATAAACTCCAGCTGCTATTTCAGGAAGCTTGCTGCGATCGCGGGTTTGATGTGCGGGTGAATGGGACCACCCTATGGAAGAACTTCAATCCCGGTGTTCAGCAGGGAGGGATTGGTGTCAAAGATGCCGGGGTGGTGTTGTGCTGCGAGCTGACCGTTCCGGGAAGCACTTTGGAGGTGGTGTTGGATGGAGCCCCCACCTCGTTTTCCGACAAAAGCCCGATTTTGTGCGGGCTGACGCTTGAGGAGATACCGGCCGTACTGCATGAGCGGTTAGCGAATTCTGTTCCTGTGAGCTATGAGATTACGCCCCAGGTAGGAGTTCCCGCGTCTTTGACTGCCGGAGGGGTGGATCCGAATTTCTTTGCACTCGTCGAGGAGGGCGACCTGCTGATTCCCGAGGGCATGGATGGGGATTACACGTTTTACCTGACATCAGACGACGGCAGCTCGTTGGAGATTGATGGGGAACTCCTGATCCTGAACGATGGACTCCATGGGGATGTTACCCAGACGGCTACTGTTCATCTCGGCGCAAGACGGCATCCTATTGTGGTGCGTATGTTTGAGCAGGCCGGGGGGCAGTCCCTTTCGCTGGAATGGGAGGCGCCTTCCTTGGGGATTGCTCGGCAGCCGATTCCCCTGCAGTTCCTCAAGCTGAGTAATCGAGATTTCTATCGGTTCGGTAACGCCAGCATTGTTGGGATCATGGCAGATGGAAGTTCGATGCCGCTTTTTGCTCAGGCCTTCGAGCAGTTGTTTCCTGCGACGACGGATCCAGGCACCATGGTGAGGGCGGTGTCCCCGACCTTTACCTACAAACCGATGAGTATTGCCAATGTGGGTGATGCCACCAGCCAGAAGGTATCGAGCGACAGTTATCAGATGCAGACTTGGGCGCGGGCGTTCTGGCAATTCCAGAAGGAGTTCCAGCTGCAGATCAACGTTGCGATGACTGATGGCTCAACTGGTCCCGGGTTGTCGGCCGCGTCACTTTTGCCGTTTATCAGCTCCAGTCTGGGGCAGCCGGTGACGGGCGGTTCCGGGAGCTCCTTCGTTGGTGGTGTTTTGACAGCTGCAAGTGCGTGGGTGAAGGAGGGACGTCCCCACCTGATCGGTACGCGCTTCATGACGCCGGACCGGCGCTACTCCCTGCATGGCGTGCAGAGTGCCATTAATGGGTTCTCGGGCATCAACATGGACACCTTGGAGGATGGCTATCTTGGGGCTGAAGCGACGCGGCAATACTTCATCCCAGCGGTCACTGCCCCTGGAAAACTGACTTTCTTGTATGACAAGACGCTGTTTCAGGCGGTGATACCGATCGGTCAGGGTTTGAACGGGTCGGATATTGCTACGGTCAATGCCCAGTTGACGCCTGATTTGCCGGATGATGTGGAAGGTCTGATCATTGATCTGGAAGGGCCTCTGGCGCAGCAGGAAGTCCGGGGTACGCCGGACTTGAACGATCTCCCCCCGCTGACCGTGGCGAATGGTGATCCCTGGCAATGGGACTTTGTGAATGGCACCTGGAATCCGCTGCACCCGGGGCCCTATATCGTGACCTGGAAATCCACCTCTGGTGAGCAATTTACGATGGAGGTCTTCGCGGAGTTTCCGGGAGAGCTGGATCAGATCCCGGATGTCCTCGATCGGGAGAAGGAGGATGGATCCCGTCAAGGCACGAAGCCTGATTACATGGCGAGCGTCGTGTTTGATCCGGTGGACCTTGAATTCCCCGGGGCCCCCGCGAGTCACTACAACTATCTGGTATCACCAAACAGCGGCGATCTGTTAAAGGCTGCGATGGATCCGCAGGATGACGACAGGTGGGCTTTCCGACGGCTGGCCTATTCTGAGAACGACACGGCGTTGGTCTCCAGCGATACTGCCTACTTTACTGAGCCTACCGCTGAGGTTCGGTCGGTCATGGTCTTTAGTTATCAGGTGGACCCCGAGACTCCGGCAGGGGAGACACTTGACCTGGCGCATGAGGGCATCCGTGTGCGTATCGTGAAGTCCTATGCTCCTGACGGGCATGAGGTGGCGGCCACGGCCACGGTGGCCAAGCGCATCGAGTCCGAGCTGGACACTGCGGGGTTCGGAACCGGCTATGTGGTGTGGGAGAATTCCAACTACAATCCTCAGATCTACTCGCGGGACGCTCAAATCGTCGGAGACTGGGGCAGCCTTTATCCGGTAAACGATTCCGTCCTGTTCCAGGCCACCAGTCGGAGGCTACAGGTGGGTTATTACGAGAATCCCCATTTGGCGGAGGCTGCCGGCGGAACCGTCCATCCTGAGGCCGAGTGGCCCTATGTGTTGGCGAACTACGATGACGTCGCCTTTGATGCTACTGCCGGGACCATTTATATCGCCAGTCGGCTGGGCAGCGAGGGTGTCGGGGCGGAAGACCTTTACCTGCCGGACGAATACGACAACCTCAGTGTTTACAACCAACCTGATCGAAGCCTCCCGGGTTATAATCCCAATGAGGAGCATGCGCTGGTTGCTCCTTCGATCCAGTCCGAGTTGACGGGGGACCGTTCGGTCGACCGTGGGCAGAGTGCCTTCTTTGCTTTGCAGAACCGGCTCAACCAGATCAATCGGGATCAACCTTCGTCCTACACTTCGGAACCATACGTGCTGGCGCAATATCAGGATACGCTCAGTGGCGAGTGGTTGATGAAATCGTATCGGGTGGAGGCCGAGAAGGAGACCGGTGAGGCGTTTCCCGCTTTGGATCCCGTGACTCACCTTCCCGTGGATGGGGCGGGGCAGCCTGTTCCGCAGCCGGTTGATCCGGCCTACACCTTCAACTATACCGCGCTGGCGGGTGAGGCATTAATTCCACCTTATCCACTGTCGCTTTTGGTGGTCTCCGCACCGGCAGAGAATACTGGCGGCAATGTCATTAAGGACGGGGTTCAAACCAGGGCTCTCTGGCGGGACATTAACGGAAATCCGTGGGTCGTTTCCGGCGATGGGGAGTTCTTTTACCGGAACTGCTATCCCATGGATGCCGCATTCTGGTTCTTCGACCAGACAGCCGCGCAACAATTGATTGCGTGGCTTCCTGAAGGTGCTGCGACCGCGTCCGGTGCGACTACTGCGGCGGACTTTGTTCCGGGAGTGGGTGTCTATCCGCAGGCGGTGTCTTATCGGACTTTCTGGCGGGATGATTACCCGGTGCTGAAGCGGGGTGAGACCCTGACTTATCAAGGTGGCGAGAACATTGAAGACCATCCTTCAGCGAATGGCCTTCCCTCGGTGGTTGGCATGGCCTCGGTTGAGATGGTTTTCGATTCGGGGACACCCGACATGAGGATTACGTCCGGAGACTTTGAGGTTGGATATGGTTCCGGGAGTTCCGCCAGGGTGGTGAGGCCGCTGGGTCAGTATGAGGCGCAGCTCACGCAGGACGAACTTCCGGAGGACCTTTTGCCAGGGAGCCCCAAGCTTCTGGCGGCGGGGGCAAAGTGGTATTTTACCGAGTTACCTGGCGATCTGCAGCGCCGGTTCTTTTACGATCCGTTGCAGCAGAGATTGGTGTTTGAGGGCTTGCTGGATGGCATGGAGCTGGGAGATCCCGAGCTGACACAAAAGCCCATTGGCCCTTACCTGCTCCAGCCCAATGTGCTGAGCCGGGAAGACGTTGAGGCCATTACCGCCATCGGTGGCGGCAATGCAGCCTGGAATAGTGCGGTTGGACAGATTTATCAGCAGGCTCAGGATCCTGAGGGCGTGGCCTCTGTGCTGGGAGTTACGCCAGCCACCACAGAAACGGCAAACCCGGTCTACCTCAGTGGCCTTCAGGCTGACGCCGGGAGCGGTGGAGACAGCCAGTTTGACTATTATGATGCTGCAGACCTGCGTGCTGTAGTTCAGGTAGCGCAAGGGGATGTGGTTCCGTTGAGGAGTCTGGGCATAGGAGCTGCGGTTGTTCCCAGCCCTCAGCTTTTGACGAAGGACACGGGGGATTCCCGCTACATCGTACTGGCAGAGAACAACCATCAGGAGTTGACCAGTCCGGTGGCCCTCCACGTTATTGAGATCGGGAACTCACGGTTCAGGGGCATGATCGAGGTGGTGGAGCCCGCCAATGTGTTTGATGAGAAGATCAACCTGAACCACACCGCTGATTTCGGCGGACACAAGGAAGACATCTACTTCGAATGGTGGATGCATGACATTGCGGATCTCTCGACGCTTCCCACGCCCGATCAGCCGGGCGCGAGTGGGGCGGGGCAGTGGACCCTTTTGGCGTCGGGGCAGGGCAAGCAGTCCATCACCTTCGAGGGGAGGCCGGACGTGACGCTGGCAGACAAGTTGTTCTATGTGCGTTATGGCACCATGGAAGAGCTGGCAGCTGCCGGTGGTTCAGCGAATTCTCCCTGGCCGGAAGCGACTTGGAGGCTGGTGTCCCCGACCGATAGCACACCCGACTGGTCGGCGGGCATTGCAGGTGGAACGGTGCCGTATCAGTGGGCTGGTGCCGCCAATTCGCCGCAGCTTCAGGCTGATGGCAGCAGGATCTTTTTGCCGCAGCTGGTGATGGGCTGGGTCAAGCGTATCCTGGACCGGATCAATCCTTACGAGGCGCGCTACAGCGAAACATTCGCCAGTGATGCGCCGGCTACATTTTCGAGTCAATTGACCCAGGCTGGCCGGCCCTTTGTTGGGCCGGTCGCCTTGAATCCCCAAAAGAGGAACCTTGAGAATGTGGGGTTGATTGAGCTGTATGAGACCGTGCTGCAACGGGCGAAGGAGTTGACGGACGCTCCAGGTGCAGCCACGGAGGGAACCAATCAGGCGCTGTTGTTGGCTGCCACGCGCCTAATGCAGCTTTACCAGTTATTAGGCATGGAGGCTTACTCCGATGCCAAGATGAGCGGGCTCACCTTGGGACGCAATCCGGAGACCGGCTCCGATCTGGCACAGATGAACGGCTATCTCTTTGCTTTCCGTAACCAGGTTCCTGACTTGCTTGATGAGGAGCTGGCACTGCTTCGGGGTACGGACTTTATAAAGGCATATCCGGTCTACAATCGACTGATGTGGAACTACGTGAAGGGGTTGGGCGAGGCAGCCTACAATGCCAACTACGACATCTGGGATGTGACGCATGATGGTCTGATTGATGAGAACGACGCGGCTGGGCTTTATCCCATGGGGCACGGGGATGCATGGGGCCATCTGCTGATGGCGAGCCGCATGCATTATGAGCTGCTCCTGAGATCGAGCTTCGACTGGCAGGCGAGGTCTGAGCTCTACTACCTGCTGGGGAATGTGTTGCCCACGGACTATCTGGACGAGGCATCGTTCACGCAAGCGGCGGCAAACCGGTTGCGGGCTGGCATGGAAATCATCCAAGGCACCTACCGGCAAAGCTGGGTAGCGGATCCGGAAGGCCAGTGGCAGGGGTACATCGATGCGGCTGAACCGGCTCGAGGTTGGGGTGTTTCTGAATGGTCGGGCCGTGTTGGGCATGGTGCCTACTTCGACTGGCTGGTGGGGAATGCTATTCTGCCCCTAGAGGCCACGATGGCAGACGGCGAACCGGCTGAGGGTCTGGATCAGCTGGACCGTGAGGCGAACAAGTCAGACCTCATCGCGATCGCCGCCGGTTTGTCGGAAGTGCAATCCCAGCTGGAAAAGGTGAACGCCGGTTCAAATCCGCTGGGCATGGATCCGGAAGCCTTGCTCTTCGGTCTGGATCCCGTCCTCCTGGGTGGTGAGGCGGCTCCGGGGCGCAAAACGCATTTCGAGCAGGTTTATGCCATGGCGGTGCAGGCCGGTGACAACGCACGATCAGCCATGGATGCCCTTGCAGAGGCGAGTTTGCAGTTGCGCGAGACCAATGAGGACACCCGTGAGTTACAGCAGAAAGCGATCCTGCAGGATCTGGATTATCGGGGTCGGCTGATTGAGATCTTCGGAATGCCCTATGAGGGAACGATCGGTGCCGGCAAGATCTACCCCGAAGGCTACTACGGTCCGGATCTGCTCACCTATATGTATTTGCCGGCGGTCGAGATGGATCAGGTTATTCCCCGGTCCGATAATGCTGGCGGTCAGCCTGACTATTACCTGAATGCGAGGGAAAAAGCCCTGGGCTTAGATGTGGACACGCTCTTCGGACTGGGGGTGGTCGACGATTGGAGCAGCGACGCGTTAATGGATCGGTATTTCGTCAGTGGTCAGAACCTGCCTTCGGTTACTGTGGGTGACACTCCTGCCGGGAATACCTTGGCAGCCAGCGTGCCTGTGCGTCGGACAGCTGATTATGCGTTCCTGGCGGATCCCAGCTGGGGTAAGCGTGCGGCCCAAGGTGAGTTGCAGGTGGCACTCAATGAACTGTTGCTTGCCGATGCCGAACTGGGGCTGGAGCTCAAGGGCTACAATCGTTACCTGCGTGAGCTTGAACTGGCTGTTGTGGCGTCTAGTGATTCGCTAGACATCCTGAATGTCAAAGACGCGGTGCTTAAAGCCCAGCTCGGTATTACCGACGCATTGGATACAACGATCACCATTCTGAAATTCTACCAGGCAGGTGTGAAGCGAGCTGCAGATATTGCGAAGGCTGCCGGTGATGCCATTAAGCCATCGGCCGGAGCTGGCGGGGCTATTGCTTCAGTGCCGCAGGCCGTGGTGGGTGTGTCAGGCGAGGCGATTGAAGGGGCGGCTGAGGTGAGTGAGCAGTGGGTGACGAGTGCGGTGGACATCCAGACTTTGGTGGCGGAGCTCATCAAGGAGCAGCTGGCATTGGAGGTGGGACTGTCCAACCAGGCCATGAACAACAGGCAGGCCGTGATCGGACAGCTGCAGGGAATCGGTTTGAAACTGGCCTCTGAGGCCAACATGAGAGAGGGCGTAGGAGTGGCTATCCAGAAGCTGCAGATGGCTGCTGCCAAGTACGAGGCCTTGCGGGAGGAGGGGGCGCGACTGGTGCAGGAGCGGACTGCGCTGAACAAGATGATCGCTGCTGCTGCCCAGCAGAACCGTTACACGGACATGGCGGTGCGGCTGGCCCGCAATGAGCACAGCACCCGGTTTAACAACGCCCTGGATTCGGCGCTGCGCTACAGCTGGCTGGCTGCGAGGGTGTATGATTACGAAACGGGGTTGTCGGGCGATCACGCGGGGTCCGTGGAGCATCTCCTGGAGGAGATTGTGCGGGAGAGGCAGCTGGGACGTTGGGAGAATAGCGAGCCGAAACCGGGGAATTCTGGGTTGGCAGACTTGCTCTACGAACTGGCGGCGAATTACGGGGCTTTGAAGGGGCAGTTAGGGTTGAATAATCCCCAGGATGAAGTCACCGCGCTTTCATTGCGCAAGGGGCATTTCCGGATCCAGGACAATGGGAGTAGTCGCTCGGCACAACTTTGGCGCGAAGCATTGTCCTCCTCCCGGGTGCCGGATGTGAACGCGATCAAGGAATTCCGCATGTATTGCCGGCCGTTCGCCGAGCCGGACCTGGGTCCCCAGCCGGCGTTGGTGCTCGAATTCGCTACCAGCATCGAGCCGGGCAAGAACGCATTCGGTGGTCCGCTGGCTCCTGGCGACAGCTCATGGAGTAGCGCGATGTTCGCCACCAAGATTGCATCGGTAGCGGTTTCCTTTGCCGGATACGATGCGGCGGAGGGCACCGGTCAGGCGCTGTCAGCTACGCCGCGGGTGTATCTGGTCCCTGTCGGAGGTGACCGGATGCGCACCTCAGATGCAATGGTTCCTACCGTGAAGGAGTGGCAGCTGGTCAACCAGCGGGTGCCCGTGCCTTATCCGCTGAAGGAGGAGGCCTTTGCCGATCTGAGTTATCTCCCCAGTCAGGATGTCAGAAACGTGAGCTGGGTGCAGCGCGCCCGGTATCCGGATATGCTGGCCCTTCCGGATCCGCTGGGGGACGCAACCCGCGCATTGGATGAGGCCTACTATTCCAGCGTTTTATTGGGGCGTTCAGCTTGGAACACCCGGTGGCTCCTGATTATTCCGGGGGCGTCGCTCGGCGCGAGCCCGCAGGCTTCGCTGGATCGCTTTGTCCAGACTGTGGACGACATTCGACTTCATTTCAGGACCTATTCCCACTCGGGGCTCTGAGTTGACTGATATCAATTACAAGGATTGCGTCATGATGATTATTTCTCAGGAAGTGGCTCCGGTCATGCACAGGCATTTCGGGCGGTTGGTTGGTTTTGGATTGCTGGCCTGCTGGACGGCAGTGCTGATGTCTCAGGGTGTACAGTCTGCCGAGTCGTTCAGCGAGCCGCCGATTTCAGTCTACGGCAAAGTCTTGAAACTGGGTCCGGGCGGGATCTATCAGCTCTACAAAGGGACGGTTGATATTGAGCTGGTGGATACCAAAAACCCGCAGGCCATCATCCCTCTGACGCTCACACTTCGGCCCGTGGGAAGCAGCGGGGAGTTTTCCTATCGCGAGGAGCTGGTGCTCGAAAGTGCTCCGGCCGGCGATGAGAACATGACCTTGTCGGTGAAATCACAGCCGACAATCTATGCCATGAGGTCGGCCAGCCTGAATGGCAGCCCGGTGCGGCTGTTGGATCCGGGACAGGCAACGGGCTTTGCCACCAGCTATGCCAACCGGGGTGCTGAATATCGCTTTGACTTCAAGGTGGACATTGAACTGCCAGATTCTGATGGGGATGGTTTGCCGGACTGGTGGGAGGAGATGTATGGGCTGGACCCGGCGTTTTCAGGTGATGCCCTGACTGACCTGGATGGCGATGGCTGGAGCAACAAACAGGAGTTTGCCAACGCGACCAACCCGCTTGAGGCGAACTACGCACCGGTGCTGCAGGAGAGTCGACTGCAGGTGATGTCCGGTTCGCACAGCGGCATTCATATCAATCTTGTGGATGCTGATTCTCCTCCCGAGGACATCGAGTTGGTTGTGGCGGATGACGTGTCTGGACTGGCCTGGTATTTGGATGGAATGCCTCTCCCTACCGGAACGCCGTTTACCCAAAGGGATGTGCTGGATGGACGGCTTACTCTCGCTGTGGATTCCCGATTTGTGCGTTCCACCGTGACGCTGCTGATTACAGATCTATATGCCTGGGATAATTCCATGTATTTGCTGGATCTGGATATCCAGGCCTTTTCCCCGGCGCGGGGTTGGCTTGGGAATCCTTCGGTTTGGCTGGTCGGCGAATCCATGGAGCCGGGAGCTGAGCTGGAGGAATGGACAGACAGGTCAGCTCTTGGCAGCGACGCGTATCAGGCCGGTGCAGCTGCGGGCCTTCCTTTTGTTACCGAGGACGACAACGTGCGGTTTTCCGGTCAGGAGTTTTTCTACATCGATGACCGCAGGTTGAAACTTCAGAATTACACCATGATGGTGAGCTACGAGGCCACGGGCAGGACGCCCGGCGAGCAGACTCTCTTCAGTCACGCTGGCATGCAGATGAAGATAGGAGGTAGCCATTCCGGCTCAAGAGGCCACACTCTTCACATTCAAGAATCGGGACGTTCTTTGATGGGGTCGGTGCAAAACATCGGGGAACTACAACATCTCGTTTTCCAGACCGCTCCCCAAGGGGCCATATTGAGCACCACTGAGGGTGGAGTCTATTTGGGGAGGCCTGGTAATGGCCTTCCTGTTTCCACCTTTACGACCTTGGGGGCGATGCGTTCACTAAGCGACCTGGAGGCCCGGGACTTTCTTCAGGGCAATATCAAAGAGCTGGTGATCTACGACCGCAATCTGCAGGCCCGGAACATTTTTCTCCTTCACGACTACCAGATGGCAAGGTGGCAGGAAGTGGTGACATGGAATAACCGCAACAACACGCTGGCGTTGAGAATTCGGGGCAGGATGAACGCGCCGAACCTGATGATCGGGGGTGAGGCTGGTGATTCTCTTACGGGCGGGCTTATGGACGATGTCATCTCCGGAGAAGGAGGGGACAACATCCTGACAGGGCTTGCGGGTCGGGATCGCTTCCGCATCTCGGGTGAGGCTACCTCGGATATCGTGATGGACTTCAGTGAGTCCGAGGGTGATGTGCTGGATTTTAGTCGGGTTTTCCAGGGGCAGTTTGGTGATCCGTCCAAGTTCATCCAGCTTCAGGCCTCCGTGACCAGGGATGCCGACAACCAGCCTCGGGTGGATACACTGTTGCGGGTGGATCGTCTAGGGAGTGGAGCATTCGTGGATCAGGCCGTCTTGGTAAGGGGGGTGTCCTGGGGTGCCAGTGACCTGGGGCGTCTGGTGACTGAGGGCACGTTGATTCTGGGTGGTCCCTCCTTCGTGACTCCCGTGTCCCTCCAGATTCTCGCACAGAACGCGGATGGATCCGCAGCGGTACGCGTGAAGCGCACGGGTGATCTGAGTGCGGCCATTGACGTTCCAGTGCTCTTTTCCGGTGTAGGCAATCCCTCGATCGACTACGAGATCTTCGGAGCCCACGGAACCGGAAACCTGCGTTATGTTCACCTTGGCCGGGGGAGCGCTTTTGCAGACATCCTGCTTTCAACCCGTCCTTGGGCTGCCGGGGAGCGACTTGCACCCGAGCTGACTCCGCTTGGGGGTTATCAGAGCAGCCTGCCCGGAGCGACTGTAAAAGTGGAACTGCCTGTGATTCCGACTGTCTCAATAGCAGTGGCCAGCCATATGCGAGCTGGGTCAGCGGATTTGGGTCGTATCCTGGTAGGGCGTAGTGGCGGGGACGTGACGGTGCCGCTCGATGTGACGCTTTCCTATCGTGGAAATCTGGTGGAGAACGGGTTCATTTCCCAGCCACCCACGACTGTGACCATTCCGGCAGGCCAACAGACTGTGGAAGTGATATTGGATATGACTGCATCCCCGCCGGAGCTAAGCTACATCGATGTCAGCTTGGATTCCGGGGGCGCCGGGATGGTCCTCGCGAAGCCCAGCCAAACCCGGGTTTATGTTTTGCCCGCGGACGTTCAAAACACGGATGGCTTTCTTGGATGGGTGATGGAGAAACATCCCAATGCCTCACTTGCGAAGTTGGCGATGAGCGATAGCGACGGGGATGGGCGGAATGCTCTGATGGAGTATCTGGCGGGCACGGACCCCGACGTGCGTAACAACGGCCATGACGATCTGGCCTTCTACGACTACGAAACCGGGGCGCTTTGTCTCCGCACTGCGAGGATGATACCGCCGAGTATTCAATTGCTTACGCGTCGCACTGAGGACCTGAGCGGACCTTGGGGCGATGTGGATTCAGTCGAGGCTAACTGCGAGCTGAGCATCGATGCCGACGGCTATTTTATCTGGCGGCTTCCGCCTCCTGTATCTACTCAATCCCCTGGTCGAGCGGTGAATTATGAGGTTGTGGTGAAAAAGTCGGTCCTCTTTAACTGAGGAGCGTCTTGGCCGTGACATGGATTATTTCGCACAATCTCTGAATCTTTTTGCCTACGGCAGCCTGATGTCTTGCGACATTCTCAAGGAGGTCGTGGGGGTTCAGGTTGCTGGTGTGTGGGGTTCCGTTGAGGGGTATGCCCGCAAGTGTGTGCGGGGCGAGCAATATCCGGCTCTGTTTCCCGCGTCAGGTGGGAAGGTGCGCGGTATTTGCTATCCGGGTATCAGCAAGGCGGGCTGGGAGCAGTTGGATGAATTTGAGGGCGACATGTATGAGCGTCAGAAAGTTCATGTCGTGCTTGAAGGGGGAGGTCAGACAGTTGCATGGGCGTATGTCATTCTCCCGGCATACTTAAACTATGTGACTTCTGTGGATTGGGATTATCAAAAATTCCTCCGCAACGGTATTGGTCCGTTCCGGAAGGCCTATTTGGGATAGCCGTCTCCTCGGGGTGAATAGGGGGGTGAGTAAGGTTTAGTCTGGGATGCATTCGGAGTGCTCAGCCCTTGAGGAAGCTCTTGAGCATCCAGATGGTTTTCTGGTGAAGAGTGATGCGACCGATCATGAGATCCTGGCTTTCTGCATCGTTGGCTTCTCCGGCAAGGTCCCGGGCCTTGCTGGCGTCGGCTACCAGTTTCTCGTTGGCTTGGATCAGCTTGGTCACGTAGTCCTCCTGTTTCAGGGGGGCGGCGAATTCCTGCATGGCCGCTTTGGCAGCCAAGGTTCCGAGTCCGCCGATGGCGTAATTGTCCAGGGCGCGGACGCGTTCGGCGATTTCGTCGATCGCAGCGAAGAGCTCTTCGTATTGAGTTTGGAAGGCGGTGTGCAGTGCAAAGAAGCCCTGGCCTTCCACATTCCAATGGGCGAGGTGGGTGAGCGCCATCAGGGCATAAGAGTCGGCGAGCACTTGGTTGAGGCTGTCGGAGAGGGCGTTGTTCATGTCTTCCTGCAGGGGGTTGGATATTAACGAGATGCTTTCGTTGATGTGGTTAACATTAGTCGAGCATTTCTTTATGTCAAATTGATGGCAGGCTCAGGGGATTGGGGGACTGCCGCTTGATTCACCGGGCTGTGCGGGGGGGCTGGGTTTGAGGGGGGCAGGCGGAGTTGGTTTGTAGAGTGGCTTGATGGTGGGGGTTGTGATAGGAGGAGGGCATTCTTGGATCCATCTATGAGGACACGCATATCTTCCCAATCGCGGAGTCGTTCTGTTTTGAGAGGGGTCATGGTATTGGCGGTAGGGTGCGGTTTGTTAGCCGGTGTGTTCGGGAGCCGTCTTGTGGCGGCTGGCGTTGGCGGCGACCTTGAGGCATGGAGCGGGTGAAGTTCATTGTGAATCCGGCGGGGCGAGGCGGACGTTCGCTTCGGGTATGGGAACAGTTGCGCAGATTGTGGCCCGGGGGGGTGCAGCTGGAGGATGTGCTGCTGACGGAGAGACGCGGGCACGCGCAGGAGTTGGCGGCCGGGCTTGCAGGTGCAGGTACCGTCGTATGCGTGGGGGGGGACGGCAGCGTTGGAGAGGTGTTGTCGGGATTGATGTCGATCACCGAGGGAAGACCCCGGCTGCTGGTGGTTCCAGCCGGGACCGGGAATGATATTGCGCGTCATTTCGGGATACGGTCGATGGCGGATGTGGTTTCGGCACTTCGATTTGGCCGGGTTGAGGCGAGGGATCTGATCCGGGTCGATTGCCGGGGGGAGAACGGCACGGTGACGGTGCATGGCTATATTTTCGCGAGCGCAGGTTTTACGACCTCGGCCTATTTGAAGCCTTGGATGAAGCGGTTTGTGCCGCCGCGACTCGGATACCTGCTGGCCACCCTTGCAGCGGTGGCCAGGAGCCGTCCGATTCCGATGGAGATCGAGAGTCGTGGTTTTGCGGGTAAATCCAAGTGTTGGATTGTTCTCGCGGGTAATGCCGAGAGAGCGGGGGGGGATAGTCTCTGTGTGGCTCCCGGCGGGCGGACAGATGATGGGAAACTAAACATGACCGTGGTGCAGGCGCATCCGCGCTCCTTGACGCTTTGGAAGTTGCTCATGAAGGCGCCATGGGGTCGGCATGTGCACGAACGGGCGGTATCCTATTATCCCGACAAGGCACTCCGGATAGCCAGTGATCCGCCCTGTCTGGTGGATGTGGACGGGGATGTGGTGGGGCGTACGCCGGCCACGTTCAGCGTGTGTCCGGCAGCAGTGGAGTTTTATGTGAAGGGCTGAGTGGTTTAGCTCCAGAACCGTTTGGCACCGATGAAGTCGTGCGTGAGCCGATGGAGGTAATCAGGGTCTTCGGGATTGGTGCTGTTCAGGCGGACGCTGGTTCCGGTGGCGTGGAGCAGTGTCTGGTTGCCGAGGTAAAGGGCGACATGATCGACGAGGCCGGAGGGGTTCATGAAGAAGAGTGCATCCCCTGGAAGAAGGGCTTCCCGGACACAGGGCAGGATGAGGTGGCCGCCGAGGTATTGTTGCTTGGCATCGCGCGGCAGGTGAATGCCGAGCACTCGGAACGTGAGCTGTACGAGGGCGGAGCAGTCGATTCCCGTGCTGCGGTTTTTGCCGCCGAGTTGATACGGTGCATGGAGGAAGGACCGAGCAAAGCGGATGGCGTCCTCCATTCGGGCCGGAGAATAAGCGGGTGGCTGGCAGATGGTTTGCGGTAGTTCGATTGAGTTGCCGAAGGCATCGATACCCTGCACGCGATCAGGTGTGGTGTCGGGTGCAAGGAGAAGACGGGAACCGGCAGGTATTGGTTTGTCCGCGGTGTTGTAGTCCTGGAGCAGGGTCACACGCGGCTGGTTCAGCTGATGGACAAACTCGGCGTGCTCCGCCCGGCGGAAATGAGCTTTGTCAGCGTAACCCCAGTAACCCGTGAGAGTTTTGATCAGGTAAGCGTCGCTCAGTTCCTGGAGGATGTAGACAGGTTCGCCATAGAGCGCTTCATCCATGGGGTTGCCGTCGAGGGAGGGTTTGGACCAGGTCAGCGCATGGGGTGCGGTGGTAATGGCGAATGGGCGGGGATGTGTGGCGGCATCAGGGACGATTTGGACCTCATCCGAGATCGAGGCGAACCCCAGCTGGCGGAATACTTCGCGGACGATGCTTTTGAACTCGAGGCGTTCGGTTTCCCCTTGCAGGAGGAGAGTGTTGTTTTGCCATTCGGCCTGGATGTTGAGGTAGAAGCCAACGCGATCGGAGAGGACCAGTGCGCGGAGTTGTTCGAGGCAGAGTTCCAGGGCTTCCGGATTGTGGCCCAGGGACGCCCGTATCTTTGAAGCGAGCGCCTGATGGAACTGGGTTTGGCCCGAGGGTTGATCGGGACGTTCCAGGGCGCCAAGGACTTGATTGAGCTGCATACGGTTGGGTTCCAGGCCTAGTTGGAGGGTGTAGGTATTTCAGTGAACTCGCAGTGGTAGTCCCATTGATCAAAGTAGAGGTTGCCTCCGCGCCATTCGACCTCACCTCTCTGGAAGTCCACGACTTCCGAGCGGAAGAACTGCTTGGGCGGATAGAGGGGCTGGTCGTAGTCGGTGTTGACGATCATGCGGTCGCCATCAAAGCCGCCGAGATAAAACAGTCGTAGCTCAGGGACGTCTGTTGGCATGAGGCCGTACGAAACGTCGACAGGAATCCAGCCCTGGTTGGGAAGGTAGATGCGGCACCAATCATGCAGGTTGGGAGAAGGTTGAACCATCCAGCCGGATTCCCAACGGGCCGGGATACCGTTGAGGCGGCAAAGCGTGATGAAAAGCATCGTCTGGATTCCGCAGTCTCCATGGCGGTGAGTGAGCGCGTAATCGGTCAGCGATTCGAGCGTGGAATATTCGCGGGCCCCCGCCCAGGGAATGTTTTGCGAGACCCAGGTGAAAAGCTTGCTCGCTATGACAGCAGGATTTCTTTCGCGACCAATGATGGAATCCGAAAGTCTGCGCAATTCTGGCGTGAACGGAATATGGGGCGGACGTTGCTGGACGTGGTAGAGGAAGTCGGATGGAGTGATATCGGATGGGGATGTCGGGGTAAAATCGGGGGTGTTTGGCAGGGAGGTGTGTGTGCTGAACTCAAAGGTCGCGGTGAAGATTGTAGGCTCATTTGTAGCCGCCGGCTGCTCGAGATAAAGGCAGGACAGGGAGTTGGTTGCGGGGCTGACAAGCGGGTTGGGCGGAGTTGTGGCGATCAGTCGGACATCCGTCTGCCGGGTAGATCGATGAGGATAGGGCAGCCAGGCACGGATACTTTCGCCCGGGGGGACTGTGTTCGCTTGAACCTTCAGCGTGTATTTGACCCGGTAACGCTTGGTTTTAAGGGTAGCCTTCGCCTGCAGGACTTGCGCGGCATTGGTCATCCAGCAGGCGATGTCAGGATCCGGCCCGGGCTGGATGGAAGCCTTGCGTTCCCTGGCTTCGGGATGGATGCGGAAGACATTGGCGGCAGCGCGGTTGAAATAGTGTTGTTTGCCGTCGATGAGGATCGATTCGATAGCGCCGTCGGCTTCCCATCGGGTGATATCTGCCTCTGAGGTGCCGGGGGCAATTCGTTGCGCTTCGACCAGGATGTCAGCCTTTGATTTTGTGAAATCGCGGACGATGCGGCGCATGCGATCCTGCTGAAAGAGAATCTCCTGACGTTCCGTGGCTGAAAGTGAGTGGGATTCGAGCGCAGCGGAAATGAGGTTGGACGCGAGCTGCCACTGGCCCGAGGTGACTGTGGATGTGATGGCTTCGAGGGTAGCCGCTTCAGCTGAGTTCAGGGTCAGAGAAGTCATTACGACCAACATTATGACTGTGAGACAAGGGATGTTTATGGGCCGGGCCACGTCGAAAAGTGATAGTGGAGATCAGCAAAGAGGGGAAGGTCCAGTTTTTGTGCTGCGGATTCTTGGCCCACGTGTCGCGATAATCGGTACAGGGCCGGTCGGTTATCGCAGGAGTGAGTACACGCTGGTAGCGCTGACAACATAATCGGGGACATTATGGTAGTCGTCGTTGATGCATTCCATGATGCCGCGATTTTGGAAGTCGGCGATCACTTGGCGGATCATTCGGACCGCCAATTCCGGGTCTTTGCGGGCGATGACGGGAGCTGTCCAGGCGATGGGCGTGGCCCAGTAGGCACCGTTCTGGTAGGTGCCAGGTTTGACATTGGCGAGGAGGCTTTGCCAGTTCTCGCCTGCGGGCAGGTGGCGGATTTGGCCATGCTGGGTGAGTTCCTGGTAATGCTGAACGAGGTAAGTGGCGATGCGGTCACTTTGGCTGGGGGTGGCGATGGCCAGGTGAGCAGCCAGAGCGCTGCCCCAGATATCGATTTGGCGGCAGTCTTCATCTGCAGCGAAGAACATTCCATGACCGTCGTCCCAGAGTTGGTCGAGATTGAGGCGGATGAGTTTGGCGCGATAACCATAGTTGTCCGGTTCGCCGCACTGGGCTTGTTTGCAGAAGTCTTCCATCCCGCGGCAGGCATCGTAGTAAAGCAGTGAGGAGAAGAGAAGGTGTCCGGTCTTTTTGACCGTATCAGTGAAGCCGTAGGGGCACTGCGGATGGTCCGGGTCGTTGAAAACAAGGCCGTTTGGGGCACGCGAGGTGTGGTCGAGACCCTTTCTGATGGCAGGTTCCAGTTCCCGGAAGAGGGCCAGATCACCGGTGATGCGGGTTGCTTCGACCAGGAGCTTGGCCATGAAGGGGCCATTGTCGAGTGCATGATCTGAGAGTGGCGAGGATTCTCCGCCGGGGCTGTAGACCCCCTTGCCCGTGGTGTTTACGCGGTCGGGCATGCACCCGTCGGCTCGCTGTCCTTTGAGGAGGTAGTGGATGGAGTGGAGGATGTCATTTGTGTTCAGGAGGTCGCCGGCTTGTTCGACCATGTATTGGAAGTCACGGGTCCAGAGTGCGCGGTAATTGCCGACGCCATCAGGGGTATGTAGCCAGGTGCCGTTGGTGGCTTGGACGCGGCAGCCTTGGAGTTGCTTGAGGGTGGCCTCGCGCAGCCAGATGATGTCCTCCTGTGGGATGGAGTGTTGCAGGCGTTGGCGGAGGGACTGGGTGTTAAAAATGGAGTAGGAAGGTGACGCCGCGCCGGTGTGCGGGGCGATGCTGGCTAATAAACAGGCAGCAAGCAGTAGTCGGCTGGAGGGTGGTTTCATTGCGGGCGGATGAGTTTCAATGGTGTGGGAGCTGTGTGGACCTTGTACGGATTATCGGGACACCTGTCCCCGGAATCCGTACGGGGTGTTTCGGAGTCAGGGCTATTCTGAGTCGTGGAGTATGCGGGCGCGGGTAGAGGCGGGGGAGGGCAGGGAGAAGCCGGTGGCGAGTTCATCGGCCAGGTTGAAGGGGAGGTTTTTCGAGCGGGAGATGTCGGCGGCTGTTTGGGAGACGGTTTTGAGGTTGAGAGTTGTGGGGCGGGGAAGGGCGAAGAAGATGAGGTTGCCGGCACCCCGGACGTCGAGGATGTAGAGCCGGTCGAAGCCTTCCTGATAGGTGCTGACCATGGGTTCGTACAGGCGGTTGGAGGTGCGGCTCCAGATGTTGCCGACGACGACCCCCTGGGGGGAGAGCGCTTTGCGGACGGCGTGGAGGAATTCAATCGTTGCCAGGTGATAGGGGATGCTGTCGGCACCATAGGCATCAAGGAAGATGAGGTCGTAGGGCTCGGTGGTTTCCTCGACGAACTTGCGTCCGTCAGCGACGTGGGCGTGGAGTTTGTCATCGGGTTGGAATCCGAAGAATTGTTTGGCGACGCGGACGACTTCGGGGTCGATATCGACGACATCGATGGTGGCGTTGGGGTAGTGATGGTGGAGGAATGTGGGGATGGAGCCTCCGCCGAGGCCGATGATAAGGATGCGTTGGGGGTTGGGGACGAGGGCTAGGCTGACGAGGGTGGCTCGGACGTAGGGGAGTTCGATGTGGCTGGGGTCATTGAGTTTGACGACGCTTTGGCGTGCGCCGTTTCTTTCGAATAGCAGGGTGCGGAGGCCGTCCTGATCTTGAGTAACCACGATGGTATTGTAGTCGGATTGGGTTTCATAGACGACTTGGGATTGGGCCGTGGCGATCCACGAGGCCAGAGTGGTGATTGCGGCGATGCAGGCGAGAGTGGGCCAGCGGGTAAGGAGTCGTGGGAGGTTCATGATCATTTAAGGTCTTTGGCGGTGAGGGTGAGGGTTTGGCCGGGGTTGAAGTTGAGGGTGAGGGTGCGGGTTGAGTTGGGGGTTTTCAAGCGGCATGGGCCACCCTTTTCACTGGTGATGGTGACGTTGGAGATCTGGCCGTGGGTCAATTGGGCGGAGACGAGGATGCCGCCGCGGGCCCGGAGCGTGGTGAACTGGGCGTTCTGCCAATCGGGCGGGATGGCGGGGAAGATCTCGATGATTCCGCGATGGGATTGGAGGAGCATTTCCTGAGTACCGGATGCGGCGGCGAAGTTGCCTTCCAGCGTGAAGGGGCGGTAGCGGAACTTGGAATAGCCGCGGTCGGTTTGGTCGCCGTTGCAGTGGAAGCTGTTTCGGAGCGTGAAGGCGGAGGAGAAGATTTCGAGGGCTTCGGCGGCCTGTTGTCCGTTGAGGGCCCGGGCGGCCATGTTGCTGAGCCAGGCAAAGCTGTATCCGCACCAGTAGTCGGTGCCGGTTTTGCGGAGGTGAGCGAGGGAGGACTCGATGATTTGGCGATCCTGCGGGGAGGACTCGACATCGAGGATGCCGAGTGGGTGGATGGCCATGAGGTGGGAGAAGTGGCGGTGGGATTCAGTGAGGGGTTGGTTGGCGGCTACGAGGAGGCCGTGATCGGGAGTGGTGGCGAGGTTGGGGAGTTCCTTGAGGCGTTCCTGCCAGTAGGCGGTGTCGTTGGTGAGCTGGAGTTCTGAGGCGAGCTCGGCCGTGGCGGTCCAGAGCCAGCGGATGAGGGCGAGGTCGTAATTTGTGATGGTATTGAACCAGGCTTGGGGGCGGTTGTCATGGATCTCGGGTGAGGAGGAGAGGGGGAGGTTGCGTTTGCCGTCGGGTGTTTGTTCCCGGGTCATGGCTTCGAGGAAGATGCTGGCTTCCTTGAGGTAGGGGTAGGCGCGGTGTTGGAGGAAGTCGAGGTCCTGCGAGAATTGCCAATGCCAGTAGAAGTGTTGGGCGAGCCAGGCGGCGGTGGTGGAGGAGTGGGTGTATTGGCGCCAGCCGCCGATTTGGCGGTTATTGAGGTCGGCGGTCATGGGGACGTTGAGTCCGGGTTGTTGGAAGAAGGATTGGGTCCATTCGCGGCAGGCCTCGCGGGTATTCCAGAGCCAGTCCAGGTAGGCGAGGCCTTCTTCCAGTCGGTTGCCGCTGTAGCAGGGCCAGTAACTGAGCTGAGTATTGAGGTCGTGATGGTAGTCCCCTTTCCATGGGGGGAGTTGTCCGTCATCGGCGGTCCAGGGGCCTTGGAGCGTGATGGGGGGGCAGAGGCGTCGGCTGGCGGCGCCGAACTTATAGGTGTCGAGGAACCATTGGCGTTCGATGGTGGGGTTGGGGAGGGTGAGTGTGGATTTGGACCAATACTTTTGCCACCAGTCCCGGTGCATGGTGATGAACGTGCTGGGAGGGGTGGAGAGGATGACTTGGAGTGATTGGCGGGCCTCGTGGAGTAGGGGGAAGGAATGGTTGGTTGAGGCTAGGATAGTCCATGCGGCGATCCAGCCGTTGTTGTGGGGGCGCCATTCGAGGTAGGTGGCGTATTGGAGGCCGAGGGCTCCTTGCTGGGTATAGGCCTGCCAGTTGGGTCCGGAGGTTTGGATGGGGTGTGGGTAGCCGAGTTGGGCGAGGTCGCCGGCACCCTCTCGCCCATCGTCTCACCATCCTTCATCCAGGACGCCCACCCATTAGCCTGCTTCTACTTGTATCCATCCCTTTGAAGCAGCGTTAAGGCGGCTCTGCTTAGGCTGATAACCTCACCCCCAGGTTTTATTTTCTTAGCAAGGACAATCGTACCACTAACACTCTCATATCATGTGTAATCGAGCACGTCCCAAACACTGATATGCACATCATCAAACCTGTAGTTGCGCCTTATAACT